>CAYZUZ010000166.1:0-3975 GCA_964481795.1 uncultured Cryomorphaceae bacterium | reverse complement strand
GATGAACCCGGTAGGGCCAGCAATACTTCCAAAATGTTTTTTTCTTGGATTTTTTCTTTCAAACCACTGAAGTTCAAATCAGCAGGGCCTATCCCGTCCATCGGGCTGATGATTCCGCCCAAAACATGGTATTTCCCTTTGAATTGTGAGGTATTTTCAATAGCAAGCACGTCTCGAATGTCTTCAACTATACATAAAAATTCGTCGCTTCGCCTTGGGTCGGCACAAATGCCACACAGGTCGGTATCTGAGATGTTTTTACAGCTGTTGCAATAATGTATGTCATTGACCAAATCGGCTATAGCTTGCGAGAGGGTCAAAACATCTTCTTTGCGTTTTTGCAGCATAAACAAAGCTAAGCGCAAAGCGGTTTTGCGCCCTATACCCGGCAATTTTGAGATTTCTGCTACGGCTTTTTCTAGTAATTTGGAAGATTGAATCATATTTAGCTGTGAGCCAATAGTGCAAGCATTTTATCTTCAATTGCTTGGCTGTTCCAATTTTCGTGTATGTTGGGCATAGCCATTATTTCGGCCATAATCTTGTCTTGGTATTTGCCTTTGGCCAATGCTTCAGAATATCGGGTATGGCTAAAGGTGACCATGCTGTAGAGTGGCACCCATTTTTCTGGGTATTTTTCATAGAAGCGACCTTCTATTTTCTTTTGCAACAGGAAGTCTTTGTCGCCAGTTAAATCTCTCATTTCGATAAAGTTGCGCATGGCAAGCTCAGCTATGGCATCGCCATCGGGCTTGCGCAATACTTGAAACTCTTGCAGCATATCTTCCCAATTGTCGTCGTACTTATCTATGAGTTGGTTGAGTACATCACAGTCTTCAAAACCTGAATTCATGCCTTGACCATAAAAAGGTACTATGGCATGAGAGGCATCTCCGATGAGTGTGGTGCGGCCCATTTTCCAAGGATAGCAGCGAATGATGCATAGCGAAGAGGTTGGATTTCGCTCCCATTGTTCATCAAAGTCGGGCATCATTTCATAGGCATCGGTAAAGGTTTCTGCAAAGAATTGCCTTGCTTTGGCAGTGGTGTCTAAGCTGCTGAATGATGGGTTGCCTTCAAAGGGAAAAAACAAGGTGAGGGTAAAACTTCCGTCCGGATTGGGCAATGCGATAAGCATATACTCACCTCGTGGCCATATGTGTAAGGCTTCTTTTTCCATACGGAAGCCTCCATCGGGCAGTCCGTATATATTCAACTCTTTGTAGCCATGGCTTATATACTCTTGCGAATAGCTGAATCGGTCTCTTTTCATCATCGTATTTCTGATGGCAGAAAAGGCACCATCAGCCCCAAAAAGCAAATCAGCTTCTACCGAAAATTCTTTGCCTTGATGCTCAAAATGTGCTGTGCCAGTCTCTAAATCAGATCCTAAGCATTTGTGTTCGAAGTGAAGATTCACATTGGGCAACTCATCTGCTAGTTCCATCAGTTTGATGTTGAGTCCGCCTCGCGATACACTGTAAATAGCCTGTCCTTCTTTGCCATAGGGCTGCCGGGTATAGGTGCCATCGGCATTGTGTATGGCTCGGTGGTACATGGGTATAGAAACTTTTTTGATTTCATCTTCCAAACCCACGGCACGTATGGCTTTCCAGCCTCTATCGCTCAAGGCCAAATTGATGGAGCGACCCGCATATAAATTGGCTTTGCGAGCATCAGCTCTGCGTTCGTATACATTTACTTGATGACCACGCTTGGCCAATACAACGGCTAATAGCGATCCTACCAATCCGGCTCCGGTGATGGTAATATTTTTTTTCGTACTCATGTTTTATTTTTGGTAATATTCGTCAATGATTTGGGCCAATTTCCATAAATCTTCAAAGCTGTTGTACATAGGTACGGGTGCTAGGCGTATCACATCGGGCTCGCGCCAATCGGCAGTTACTCCTTTAGAAGTCAAAAAGTCAAAGATTTGTTTGCCTTCTCCTTTAAAAATGAGCGAAAACTGTGCACCACGCTCCTCATCTTTGATGGGATTGATGCGCTCTATTTTTCCTGGGTATTTGCTCATCAGATACTCCAGATGTGCATCGAAATAATGGGCTAGTTTCAGGCTTTTCTTTCTGAGGTTTTCAATGCCTACTTCATTAAAAAGTTTGAGCGAGGCCAACTGAGGCGCCATAGCCATTATAGGCGGGTTGCTCATTTGCCAGGCTTCTGCACTTTGCATAGGCTCAAATACGGCTGGCATTTCGAAGCGATTTTCTTTGCGATGTCCCCACCAGCCGGCCAATCTAGGTATATCGCTTGTGTGGTGTTTTTGATGTACGTAAGCGCCCGCTATAGCTCCCGGTCCGGAGTTGAGGTACTTGTAGCTACACCATGCGGCAAAATCTACCTCCCAATCATGAAGTTTGAGGGGAATATTGCCTGCTGCATGCGCCAAATCCCAGCCTACTACAATGCCATTTTCGTGGGCGGCTTTGGTTATGGCACGCATATCAAAGGTTTGCCCGGTGTAGTAATTCACTCCACCTATCATGAGTAGGGCACATTCACGACCGTGATGATCAATGAGTTCCAAAATATCTTCTTTGCGAATCAAATGTTCGCCTTCCCTAGGTTTTACTTCAATTAATGCATCCTCAGCCGTGTAGCCATGCCATTGTACTTGGCTTTGCAAGGCATATTGATCGGATGGAAAGGCCTTGGCTTCACACAGTATTTTGTATCGCGAAGCGGTAGGTCGGTAAAAGCTCGCCATGAGTAGGTGCAGATTTACGGTAAGGCTATTCATGACCACAATTTCGCTTTCTAAAGCACCGATGATGGGCGCCAATAAAGGTGCAAATTCTTCGTGATAAGGCAACCACGGACGCTTGCCCTCCACGTGACCCTCTACCCCCAAGGTGGCCCAAGCATCCAAAACTTCTTGCAAATATTCGCGTGCAGCTATGGGCTGCAAACCCAATGAATTGCCCGTAAGGTAAATGCCTTCCTGTCCGTCAGGGCCTTTGGGTATAAAAAATTGCTTTCGAAAAGTATTTAAAACGTCTTGATTATCAAGAGATAAAGCGTGTTCGTGACTTAAATTCATAAGTATACATGAGAAAATTAAGGAGCGATAAAAGTAAGAAGCGCAGGTGAAAGTATGATGATAGATTATTTGCCATCAAAATCGCCAATGAAAATGTATGCCTTGGCTTGTAAGATTAAAACTCATATTTTTTTGTTGATTATGGTGTAAATAGGTGATGAAATAAGCCGATGAAACCCCCACCAAGGCACCTGCTAGCACATCGGTAGCAAAGTGCACGCCCGAGGCAGTGCGGTACAGCGCAGCAGCAGTAGCCAATGAATAAGAACCCACTGCTACCCAATATCGGCTGCGGCTTTCAGGGTGGTAATCGCTGTAGAATTTAGTAAGTAATGCCGCCCCAAAAAAAGCAAAAGTTGCATGTCCTGATACAAAAGAATGTCGGGATTCTGCTTCCATTTTTTTAGATAATGGCACATCGTTTCTGTACATAAAGGGCTTGGGTCGTCTTACAATTACTTTTGTTAATGTACGGATATTGTAAGCCAATAAAAGTCCTTCAGCACCGATGACGCCAAGGGTTAAAAAATCTTTTTGGGCGTTTTTGTCGAGCAATATCAAGGCGGGCAGGGCCAATGAGCCATACATGAGGTATTCACTCGTTTTTATAAGATTTATATCATAACGTTCGATAGCCAGCCTGTCTAATGAATTGATTTTACTAGCATCGAGTAGTGAGACTTCGTGTTCATTTAATCCTACAGCATTGTTGCTTAAGTAGATAGAAATACTTGATGACACTGCAAGAGTAGCAGCTATGCTCAAATCTTTTTTCCAGCTGAGTTGATAAGGCTTTTCTATTTGTGAAAAACTGAGCATTGGAATACAAAAAAGAAAAAAGATTTTTTTCATTTCTTGTCTCGTTGTTCTCTCCAAAGTAGTGCCACTTGGTCGGCCTCATCATACCATTCTTG
>CAYZUZ010000165.1:0-3985 GCA_964481795.1 uncultured Cryomorphaceae bacterium | reverse complement strand
AAAATGAATAGAATTAGAAATAAACTCAAAAAAATATTAACAAAGCAATAAAATGGATTTAGAAAACCTAAAATCTATTTGGAAAGATGTTTCCGAGCAGGAAACGCAAACTTCGCAAGTTTCATCTAGCCAAATTCTTTCTTTGCTCAAAGGAAAAACACAAAGCGCATTGAGTAAGATAAGGCGTAGCTTACTTTTTGAGGTAGGTAGTTTGTTGGTAGTAACAGTCATTTTCTTACTTTTGATTATTGAATATCATCTTCCTTCCCAGACCTTCTTGATTGCAGGAATCATTATACTTGTGCTAATGTCGGGGGGTTACCTATATAAAAAATATTTTGAACTCAAAAAAATCGAAAGGCAAGAGCTTCCCCTTGTCCAATCGCTAAGATTGCTTACACGTACATTGGATAAATACCTGCGTATTTACTTCTGGGGCAATATGTTGGTTACGCCCATCAGTACAGCGGTTGGTTTTTTTTATGGATACAGTCTTCATGCTACTTCTGATGCTTGGCTGAGTGAAATCAATTGGTTAGTTTGGGGAGCAGCTTTGTTCACGGTTTGTTTGTTAAGTGTACTAATGTACCCTTTTATGAAATGGTATATTTACAAACTTTACGGAAGCTATTTAGAAGAGCTGAAGTCTTACTTATTAGAGCTAGAGGAAGATACTGAAAATGAAAGTCATAGAGATATTTCTCCTAACAAATCTTAAAAAAAAGATGTAATTTATTTGCAAAGTTCAATTTTAGATTGCACTTTTGTAGTCCATAGCTGGTTGAAGGATATTGGAGGTTAAATTAGCATCTCCGCTAGTACCTCCACTATCTTTTTTAAGACTTATCTAAAAAATATCTTCTTTTTCATCATAAATTTTCTATGTTTTCCCTATAGTATGCTGCTTTTGCGATTAGTGCTGCCTTTTCTTGTTCGGGCATTCGGTCAAGGTTGCGGTAAGCCATTCCGATTCGAGGGTTTTTGACTAGCTGAGCGCGGTTGCGTTCGTAAAATTCCCAGTAAAGGCTATTGAAAGGGCAGGCTTTGTCTTTGAGCCTTTCCTTGTGGTCGTAGTGGCAATTTTTGCAATAGCTTCCCATTTTGTTGATGTAGTTAGCACTAGAGGTATAGGGCTTTGTGCCTACGATACCTCCATCTGCAAATTGGCTCATGCCACGAGTATTAGTGATTTCTACCCACTCGATGGCATCTATGTAAATACCTAAGTACCAAGCATCTAACTCATCGGGGTGAACCCCTAGCAGCAAGGCAAAATTGCCTGTAATCATTAGTCTTTGGATATGATGTGCATAAGCATTGTCAAGCGATTGGTTAATGGCTTGGCTAAGGCAGTTCATCTTGGTTTTGCCTGTCCAGAAAAAATCAGGTAGTTTATTTTGATGTTCAAAGAAGTTTTTTTGGGCATATTCGGGCATTTTTGCCCAATAAACACCACGCATATACTCTCTCCAGCCTATGATTTGCCTTACAAAGCCTTCTACTTGGGCTATGTCTATCTCTACTGGGTGGGCTTGCCAATGCGCTACTACACGCTCTACCACCTCCAAGGGGTGTAAAATCTTGGCGTTCATCAAGAAAGAAAGCCTTGAGTGAAACAAAAATGGCTCATCATCTTGCATAGCATCTTGAAAAGTGCCAAAGTTGGAGAGGCATTTTTCTACAAAAAAACCCAGTGTCTGGAGGGCTTCGGCACGCGTAACTGCCCACTCAAATTTATCAGTATTGATGCGTCCAATGGTTTCTACTTGGTGTTTTTTGAGCATTTCTACCAAGTCTTTTACATCTTTTTTGAAGAATGGAGGAGCAGGAATGGGTACTTTTGGGTCATATTTCTTACGATTGTCTGCATCGTAGTTCCATTTACCCGTAATGGGTTCATTGCCTTCCATCATGATGTCATATTTTCGGCGCATTTGCCTATAAAAACTCTCGAGAAGGTAAGTTTTCTTCCCTTTGAAAAATTCATCTAATTCGTGGCGTTGCGTTAAGAAGTGTTCTGTGTCGTGGGCTTCAGTTTTGATATTGAGGGTTTTGCAAAAGTTATTTAGCTGCACATCAAGGCGGTATTCATCAGGCAGCAGGTATTCAAACTTTTTGATGTTGTGCTGGTCAATTAGTTGTTGTATATTCTTATCAAAGCCTTGTAGATTGTCAGCATCATCAAGCTGATAATACTTGAATTGATGCCCCTCTAAGGTTCGTTCGTTGGCAAAGGCGCGCATTGCTAGAAAAAAAGCGATTACCTTTTGAATATGGTGTCTTACATAATTGGTTTCGGGAAGTATCTCCATCATCACATAGAGTACATCATCATTTTTTTGCTTAAACCAAGTATGCTGTGCATTGAGTTGGTCGCCAAAGACAAGTCTTAACTTTGTAAATGTCATAAGAAAATAGTGATAAGTGGTTTAGTAGAACTTTGCAGCAAAGGTATGCCCTTGCATACAAATTATTTAATCACTATCAGAAAGCCTTTTTGAAAGGATTTTGTTTTGTAGTCAAGGTCAAGGGCATGCCCTTGACCTACAGCCCTTGACCTATTTTAAATCTCTGTCTTCTTTTCCAAAATCTGCTGCTGATTCGCTTGGTTTTTTAATTTCGGGAACTACCACTACATGTTCGGGTTTATTGAGTTCTATGTTTGAGAGTACTTTATTAAGCCCTGTTTGGAGTTGCACCTGAAAAGTCTTGTTGAATGAAATGTATTCTTTTTGCGTAACCTCTTGAGCAAAGTTGGGTTTGTCAACGGGTATGACAAGGGTATATTCGCCTGTGGCAGCATTGCTAAGTCCCTCCACAATGATTTGTCCAGTTTGTGTATCTTTAATGCTAATCTTGGCTTGCATGGGTTTTTTGGTTTTGGCATCAATTATTTTGCCTGCCAAGAGAAGGGTAGAGGCGGAGGGCTTCATTTCTGGCGAGGCTTCTTTGGTATCTGCATAGTAAATATCACCTTCACGCACAAAGAAAGCATCATTGCCCGAAGAGGTAAGCGTAAAACCATAATCGTCTAGCCAAGTATTGAAAGGCGCGCCAATATTTACGATTTCACCGTGCGAGCCGTCGGCATTAATGACCGTTTTGAAAATATCAAGCCCTCCCCAGCCTCCGTAGCCATCAGAGGCAAAATACAGTGTCTTGCCATCACCTGCCAAAAAAGGCGAACGCTCATCACCCAAAGTGCTGACTGACAATCGTGTAGGATAAGACCATTGCCCATAGGCATTTTTGCGGCTAATATATAAATCTAAGTTGCCATCATAATCTTTACCAGCAGCCACTATGAAGGTATTACCATCTGCTGACATGGTAGCACCATCTGTAGCCACCGCCCCCCAAGGTGGGCTATCCTGTAGGTCGGCAAAAAAACTTGTAATTCCACCTCCAAGTCCTCTGGGAACGCCCCAATTAGAGCCGTTCAGAGAAGCCGCATAATAAGGTCCGCTTGTTCTTCTCCAAGTATTTCTCCAACTCTGAAAATAAACTGTTTGACCATCAGGGGATACATTGGGTTCATCTTCGCCACTACTCGTATTGATATTTTGACCAAGTGCGCGAGGAGGCTGCCACTTACCACTGATTATTTTAGAATACCATATATCTCCATCATGCTCAGGTTTACCTTTATAGACGTGGTAATTGGCAACTGACCAGGGCATTCCTCCTCTTCCTGACATAAAAAACAAATATTGCCCATCAGGAGTGACATTGAGGTTGGTTTCGCGGTAAGGAGAGTTGAGTATGTGTAGTGGCTCGAGGCGTATTTGGCTAGGGTGCTTTAAGATACGTGGCGGCGTGAATTGTGCTTGCAGCTTTTGCAGGTTCAAGCCGTAGAAAAGGAATGATAAAATCAGGTAAAAAAAGAAATATTTGAGAGATGTTTTCATATTCAAATTGTTATCAGTAAGCGTGAGATTTCTTGCTAAAAAACGTATTCAATGTATGTTTATGTTTCATTGATGAT
>CAYZUZ010000164.1:0-3997 GCA_964481795.1 uncultured Cryomorphaceae bacterium | reverse complement strand
GCCTGTTTTTCCGTCGTAAGAATTCTGTGTAAAATCCCAATCTTCAGGAGCGCTTACTACCTGAGGTATAGGCAATTTAAAATGCTTGGCAAAAGCAAAATCGCGGCTGTCGTGCGCAGGCACCGCCATAATTGCACCAGTGCCATAACCCGCCAACACATAATCGGCCAGGTATATGGGCAATTTGTTTCCACTAAAAGGATGCAAGGCATAAGCCCCTGTAAATGCACCACTTATAGCTTTAACATCGGCCATGCGGTCGCGCTCACTGCGCAAAGCTGATTTTTGAATGTAGGCTTCTACTTCTGCCTTTTGCTCTGCTGTAGTTATGGCTAAAGCAAGTTCGTGTTCAGGAGCCATTACCATAAAACTGACCCCAAAAACCGTATCAGGACGGGTGGTAAAAATCTCTAATTTTTCTGTATGATTTTCGATGGCAAATGACATAGCAGCGCCCTCCGATCTACCTATCCAATTGCGCTGCGCCTCTTTGATGGGTTCAGGCCAATCGATGCCCTCCAAACCTTGTAGCAATCTATCGGCATAGGCACTAATGCGCATACTCCATTGCATCATTTTCTTTTGCACCACGGGGTGGCCACCGCGCTCTGAAAGTCCGTCTTTTACCTCATCATTGGCCAATACGGTTCCCAATGCCGGACACCAATTGACCATGCTCTCGCTGCGATAGGCGAGGCGGTAGTTGAGCAAAATATCCTCCTTGTGCGCTTCGTCGCACTGCTTCCAATCGGCAGCGCTCACATTCAATTCTTCTGTTTGGGCGGCATTTAAGCCCTCAGTGCCGTGCTTTTCCAAGTGGGCTATCAGTGTGTTTATATCCTCAGCCTTGTGGGTGGTTTTATTATACCACGAGTGAAAAAACTGAATGAAAATCCACTGCGTCCAGCGGTAATACTCAGGGTTGGAGGTTCGTACCTCACGACTCCAATCGTAGCTAAAACCCATTTGGTTGAGTTGTTCGCGGTAGCGGGCTATGTTTTGCTCGGTAGTAATGGCAGGGTGTTGCCCCGTTTGTATGGCATACTGCTCAGCCGGCAAGCCAAACGAATCGTAGCCCATAGGGTGCAATACATTATAGCCTTGGTGTCGCTTGTATCTACTGTAAATATCTGAGGCCAAGTATCCTAATGGATGCCCCACATGCAAGCCTGCCCCTGAGGGATAAGGAAACATGTCGAGTATGTAAAATTTGGGTTTGTTGCTTTGTTCGGTGGCTTTATATATCTGATGATCATTCCAGTACGATTGCCATTTGGCTTCAAAATCTTCAGGCCTGTATTCCATGTTGTTGCTGCGCTTTTTTAATACGAATAAAATAAGGGCGCTAAATTAAGGCTTGCTAAGAGCTGTGAATCGTTTTTCCAAAATATTAATGGAAAAAGCAAAACGTATGGAAGTCCTTATTTTGAGGTAAACACTACTTTTGTGCAAGTTAAAAATGTATTTTTATGAGAAAACTCTTTGTTGTAGTATGTACCATGCAAATTTTGATGAGTTGTAACGAGCAACCGCAAGGACTGCCCCCTGAGCAAGAAGCACAGTTGAAGCCTCACCTAGGTGTTTTAGACTCCTTACTCATCGAATACCAGAAAATAGACTCAGGCTTGGTGGCTTTTGCCCAGTTAAATACCGATGAGCTCAAGCCAGAACTCGATGAATATTATCAATTTTTTGCATCCACAGGTATTGTGTACTCACGCGAGTTTTACATGGGTCCACTCACCCGCTTAGACGATTTGCACCGAGCCTTGGGCAAATCGTTGAAAGAATATGAAAAAATAAAGGAAAAACACGATTTTGGAGTAAAACAAATAACTGCCTTGCAAACCTTGATGCGCAATCAGCCAGATAAACTAGATTCATTGCAGCTTTTTGTGGAGGATGAAGTACGAGCCTATGTAGATTTGGAGTTTATATACTACAAACGCATCTATCGCAGCTTGAACTTTGCCGCGCTATGGCCCCCAGCCAAGCTGCAACTCGATAGCGCAAGAACAGCGATATTAAATGAAAAAAATGATTAAAAAAATACTGCTTTTATTTGCCTGCATACCACTTTTTTTAGGTGCTCAAGATGAGCGTTTAGCGGCCTCTTACTTTGAGGCTAAAGACTATGAAAAAGCGGCAGAAGAATACGAATTATTGTATAAAAGAAGTCCTCAGCGACTGTTTTACTCACAGCTTTACAAGTGCTACAGCATTGCGGGCGACAATAAAAAGCTCATTCAGTTAGTAGAAAAACACATCCGAAAGGTACGCGAGCCACTAGGTTTCTATTATGTGGATTTAGGCTTTGCTCATGCCAAAAACAAAGACACAAAAAACGCTGAAAAGAATTACGATAAAGCACTTTCGGAAGTTCAAAATCAGGCAGTTCAAGCCTTTGCAACGGCTAATAATTTTTCGGCCAAAGGTCTTTTTGAGTATGCGTTAAAATGCTATGAAATTGCCGAAAAGGCAGATAAAAACCAAAATTTTGCCTACCAAAAGGCTTTGGTGTATGCCGATTTGGGTCAGTTGCAAAAAATGTATGAAACCTATATTGAAATATTGGAGTTCAACCCACGCATGGCGGCTTCTGTCAAAAATTTGATTTTGAGATCGTTCAATAGCGAAGGCAAAATGGAAGATGCAGATTATTTTCTGGATTTGCTTACGCAAAAAACATTGGCTACACAAAACCCAGTGATGTTCGATGTATTGATATTTACTTATTTGCAGCAAAAAGAATATGAAGAGGCTTTTTCGGTCATAAAAAATTGGCACAATAAAACAAGAGGAGGACTCGATGAGGCATTCAATTTGGGAAATTCGCTGCAAATGACTGAGAATTACACATTAGCAAAAGACGTTTTTCAATGGGTATTTAACAACTCACAAATGCCTTATCAGCGCATTACCGCAGAGGTAAATATATTGAAAAGTGAGAGTCAGTTATTGCTCATAAAGGCTGATAGCAGCACCCAACTTGTGTACGATGTGATAGCCAAAATTGATTATTTTTTAGAAAACCAACCCTCAGGCAAAAATTATGTGGTGCTTATGGAGGCCAAAGCCAAGCTATACTCCATCAGCTTAAAAGACCACGAAAAGGCAGTTGAAATTCTCGATAAAGTATTTGCTACTCAAGCCATAGCGCCATTAGAGAAAGCCCAATTGCTGCTTACTCGTGGCGATTTTGAATTGTTGAATCAAGATTTCTACGAATCCTTACTCACTTATGCTCAGGCCGAAAAATTGGCCGAGGGCAATGAACTGGCAGATTTTGCCAAATTGCGTGCCGCCAAAGCAGCTTATTTTATGGGCGATATAGAATGGGCACTCTCGCAATTTGAGGTATTACACCAAAGTACCTCCAAAAAAACCAGCAACGATGCCCTTGATTATGCCTTTGTGATACTCTCCAATAGCGGTGAGGATACTACCTACGAAGCCATGACGGCCTATGCCAAGGCCGAATTTTTGTATTACGCTGGCGATTACAACATGGCTTATTTTGCAGCCAAGCAAGTAATACAGGATTATCCCAGCCATCCCATACTCGATGAATCGCATCTACTCGTGGCTCAATCATTAGAAAAACAACAGCGCTATGCAGAGGCAGCTGAAGCTTACAGCACGGTATATACCCGCTATGGTTACGATATTTATGCCGATATTGCCCTATTCAAAGCAGCTGTTATTTATGAAGACAATCTGAACAATCAAGCCAAAGCCGATGAATTGTATGAGAAAATCATCATCGATTTTACCCAAAGTTTATATGCAGCTGAGGCCAGAAAACGACTCAGAAAATTAATCAACTAAAACAACCACATGGCCGAAATCATATATAATGTAACCGTAAACATTGCTGATGAGATAGAAAAACAATGGCTCGATTATATGCACAGCAAGCATATACCCGATGTTTTGGCCACAGGTATGTTTTATAAATACAGAATGAGTCGAGTATTGACAGATGATGACACCGGAA
>CAYZUZ010000163.1:0-4004 GCA_964481795.1 uncultured Cryomorphaceae bacterium | reverse complement strand
AAGGAAATAAAAGACTCATTATAATGAAGAAGATCATAAAAAACCTAAGTATGCTGCTGGCCCTAGTGGGATTAAATGCCACAGCACAAATCACAACACAACCCTCCGAACCGGAGCCAGGATCGCCCCTTAAAGTGATTATTGACCTCAATCAGTTAGACAACAGTAAAGATTATATTCAAAATCTGATTGATGATGCCGATGCCGGATTGGACCTGTATATCTGGACTTGGAACCCCAGAGAGCACGGACCTGCTCATCCTTTGAATAATGGCTCTTGGGATGCCTCAAATGAGGCGCTAAAAATGACTAAGGAAGCGGAACGAGTTTATAGTTTCACTTTTGGACCTACCATCGTAGATTGGTATGAAACCGATGCCAATGAAGTTTATAAAAATGATGTAAGCTTTCTTGTAAAGCCTAAAGATGGTGGTGGTTTTGGCAATCCGGATCGCAAAACGGATGACATCACCTTGGCTATTGACCCTCCTTTTTTTGAGCGAAACCCTTTCTTTGGATTTCCGTTGCAGCTCAACGCCAACGATATGTTTGTGCTTACTTACGACAGAGCCAAAGAAGATGCTTCAAAAACAGAGATGAAAAATGCACCCACAGATAATATTTATATCATAGCAAGATGTGTGTTTAGCGACGAAACCTCGTTTTTTGCAAAATCAGTACAAGGTAGACCTACCAATGGATTTACCATTTCCAACAACGCACAAGATTATCCTGACTTAAAAATGAGGTATGCAGGAAATGATATTTTCAAAAAATTGATAATTCCTTCTGAATTTTTTGAAACCACGCAAGGTGGGCGCAACGAGGGCAAGACAATCATTACTATGGATTTTATTGTGATTGCTCTACCCTTTAGTGGAGGCGATACGCGTAGTAATTTTACTGTAGAGGTCGATTTTCGCTGTCAATAATTTTACCCTGAACTAAACCCAAATGTGGTTTGTAAGCGCCTCCTTTAAAACGGGGGCGTTTTTTTTTCTTAAATTACTTCGCCCATATTTCATAAAAGAAATCATAATCCAAGCCTGTACTTTCTTGGGCTACCTTTTCCGATTCTATACATTTCCATTCCTGAGTGCTCCACTGTGGAAAAAAAGCATCGCCATAAAAGCTTTTTTCTACCCGAGTAAGATTCAGTTGGGTGGCTCTAGGCAAGGCCTGCTCATAGATTTGTGCCCCTCCAATTATAAAGATTTTTTCTTCATCGTTACAGAGTTTTAAAGCCTCTTCCAATGAGTGAGCCATTTCACAAGCTTCTATTTTTAGCTCTTGGTTTCTTGTAATCACAATATTGCGCCTATTGGGCAACTTACGACCAATACTTTCGAAAGTTTTGCGACCCATGATCACACTAAAGCCTGTGGTTATGTCTTTGAACCGCTTTAAATCGCCAGGCAAATTCCACATTAGTTGATTGTCTTTTCCTATGCATCTATCCCTATCTAAGGCCGCAATGAGTATAATTTCTGGCATTTTACTAAGCAAAAAAGTTGAATTGATGGGGCTAAATTAATACACAACCCTTCGGTAATTTCATATTGAGACTTTGGCTCAAGCCTCCAGCTTCAAAGTCAACCTAAAGACACTTCCTATATCCTTTGCCTTATATTGCAGTTGTGCCCCTATATTTTTTGCTATTGAGTTGCACAAAAAGAGACCAATTCCTGAGCCTTTATTGGATTGAACACCTTTTGCAAATAAATCTTTTTGAATATCAGAAGTCAATCCTTCGCCTTCATCCTCTATTTCCCATACTAATTGATTCACTGACTCAGTAAGACTGAGTTTTATTGTTGTATTTTCAGGAGAATATTTGCTAGCATTATCGAGCAAATTTTTAAGGATAATACTTACTTCATTGGCATTTTGGCCATATTTAAGAGGTTGTTTTGTTTTTTCAGGATGTTCCAAAACAAGCTTTTGATTTTTTGCGTCGAATTTATATTTGATTGTGCTTTCTAGTTTTTGTATAATCTCAATAGGACTTACCTCTACATTATTATGAGAGTTGCTGTGCATTTGGGTTTTAATCTGGGTTACAATTTGCTCTATTGTGTTTTGTAAATCAAGAAAACGAGACTGCATTCCATTCATTAAATTTCTCAATTCATCCTCGGTAAGTACTTCGTTTTGATACAATTCAATAAGCTGCCCTAGGGTAAGTACAGGGTTTTTTACATCATGAGCAAAAATGCCTAATAGGTTTTCTTTCTGAAGTTTTTCAGACTCAACCCAAGCTATTTGGTCGCGCAATTGATCTTGAACCAAGCCCAATTGTTTGTTTTGTTTTTTATAATAATCAATTACATTGCCTACTAAAATCATTACATAAATAGAAACCGCTGAAAAAGCAACAGCATGATCTACAAACTGTATTTGTGCATTTTGATAAAAAGGAAGCGCTAGGTTATTTTTATCTAAGCCTAAGTAAAGTAGAACAATCACAAAAATCACAGTAAACGACATATAAAACCACTTCCAACTACTCGAAAATAGTATAGGATAGGCCACAAATAAACAAACAGTACCGTATAGAGTAGGTCCATCTGTGCCTTGGTTGTAAAAATAATTAATAGCGAAAAACACGAGTGTGGTAACTACCGTTAAATGAGCATACTTCTCGTGATAACCCTGCCTAGCTAATGAAAAATAATTCCATATAAAAATGGCTACCAGTGGCAATTTAGCCATGGATATATAAAATAGGCCTACAGAAAAATCATAAATAGCAAGCGCAAAAAGCAAAATGCCTGAAGCTACAACTACTGTTTTTGCGACCCTAGCTTGAAGCTCTTCTAAGCTTTTGGAATAGGTCATGATTCGATTTTAGTGTTTTACAAATGTAAGTTTATAAAGCCCGCCAAAGACACTACACTAAAACTTATTAAATTTTAAAAAATTTGATTCCTCATCGCTCTGTAATTGAACTACATACATACCGCCAGGCAAGGGTGGTAATGGCAATATTTCAATTTGATGGGCCTCTACTTCAAAATGAGGTAGTTGAAAAAGTGTTCTACCCGCCATATCAATTAGCGTAATACTCAAGTTTGTACTGTGGTTGTACTTAAAATACAATTGATTACTTGCATACCAAAATTCTTGTTTTTCATTTGCGAACACTGGGATATCGATGTTGGGATCCATTTGGGTACGAAAAGGAAAAGGGCCCGCCCAATCAGAATTGTAGCCCGGTGCACAGGTAGAGCGCACCCAAAATTCATAATGCGTAAGGGGATTGAGGCTATATAGGGTATCGGTAGTATCAGTAATAGGGCCTACCATAGTGGCAGCCGAGGGCGTATGCGGCACCTCGCCATAGTCATAATACCATTCTTGAGCGCCTCCAAATTCAATCCAGCTGATGATAGCCGACTGATGCGTAACCTCTGATACGCCTAAACCTGATGCTCCTACACATATATCATCATGTAAAATTCTGGCTATACGGTTGCGTGGAATACCTTGATAACTACCAAAGGTACCTGCTGCTAATATCTTTTTATCGCTCTGAATAAGAAGCTTATACACTTGCCCTGTAAAACCACTGCCTACTTGAAAACTTGGCTCTACCGTTCCATTTGGTCTTAACATATTGATGCCTTGTGGACTTCCGGCAACAATTATATTGCCATTATCATCTTTTGTAATATCTAAAGTATTTACAGCGATTGGCCATTGCACGGCAAAGCTCGCATCAATGCTGCCATTGGCGTTGAGCCTTGCCAAGCCATTGCTAGCCACTACAGAATCGGCACTAAAAAACCCGCCTACCAGTATCTTACCGTTAGATTCTTGATACAAAGCTTGAACACTGTTATTAAATTTTACCTGACTATTGCTGAAGGTCGCATCAAGAGAGCCATTGCTATTGAGGCGGTTTACAAATCCCATGTCGGTGAGATCGATGTTTTTAAAAGTTCCTCCCACCAATATTTTTCCATCAGATTGTAATGCGTGAATATTAAATGAAATCATAGTTG
>CAYZUZ010000162.1:0-4032 GCA_964481795.1 uncultured Cryomorphaceae bacterium | reverse complement strand
ATGATTTGGCCTTTCCTAATCTTCGATTGGGTGGTTTTATCTTGGCCGATAATGTGCTGTGGTCGGGTAGGGTTACTGAATCTACCGACGATAAAGACACAGAAGCTTTGAAAGCCTACAATCAAAAAATCCAAAACGACCCTAGAGTAGAAAATATATTATTACCCATTCGCGATGGGATTATGATTTCCAGAAAAATCAGTGATTAAATTACTTTACAGCCAAGAGCCCCCCTCCTATTTATACGGATTGATCAGAGAGGGTGAAGGGGAAAACTTAGATTTTAAATTTGCCATCAACGATAGCCGCAAAATAGCCATCAGCCTTTCTGCATTTGCAAATACCAGCGGAGGCAAACTTCTTATTGGCGTAAAAGACAATGGACGAATAGCCGGTGTGCGCAGCGATGAAGAGTTCCATATGATTGAAGCTGCTGCCGAAATGTACACCCAACCCATGCCTAATATTACTGTATATGAGCACGAAATAGAAGGTAAAATAGTATTGGAGGCAGATATTGCCCTTAGTACAAACAAAGGAATTATGGCAAAAAATGCAGAAGGACTGCTGAAAGCTTACATCAGAATTGACGATGAAAACCACCTTGCCAGCCCTGTACATCTCGCTCTTTGGCAATTACAAAGCGACAATACGAGCAAAAAAATTGTTTATACAGATAAATTACAAACAGCTTTTCAAATTATAAAAAGCAAAGGAAATATTACTCTAAATCAATTTACAAAAGAGTTAAAAACCCCTCGATGGGAGTGTATCAGAATGCTTGCCTTACTCTTGCATTGGGATTTGCTCAGCTGGCAATTGAGCGACAGTGGATATGTATATTTCCTCAAAAGTGAAGAGTAGTTAAAAAATCCGGGCAAAGATGAATATCAAGAAAGCCAGAGTAATAAAGCCTAAAACAAAATAAATACTCCCTGAATATTGTTTTTGGTGGGTAGGATTGTCTTTTCGGTAGCTCCAAATCAAAAAGCCAATGAAGAAAGTCATGAATATGCCAGCAAATATCCAATGGCCTGTAGTGATGTTTTGCATGATTATTTTTTATAATAAATAAAAAAACCACGGAAGTATACCCGTGGTTTTTATTGGATAAAAATTGTATTAATAGCGCTCTCTGCCTGCAAAGAAGAAATTGCCTTCTATGGCTGCATTTTCATCGCTATCGCTGCCATGTACGGCATTGGCTGCTATACTCGTAGCATACATTTTGCGGATGGTTCCTTCCTCAGCTTTAGCTGGGTCGGTAGCGCCTATAAGTTTACGAAAATCTTCAACGGCATTGTCTTTTTCTAAAATAGCAGCTACTATGGCTCCTGAGGTCATGTACTCTACAAGCTCACCAAAAAAAGGACGCTCTCTGTGAATACCATAAAACTCACCGGCCTCTGCTAAAGAGAGTCGAGTCATCTTCATCGCTACAATTCTGAAGCCTGCTTCGTTTATTTTGTTTAATATGGCTCCGATATGTCCGTTTTGTACGGCATCGGGCTTAATCATGGTAAAGGTTCTGTTTGACATTTTATTTAAATTTTGCGCGAAAGTACAACCGATGTACTTGGCTTTGAGGTGTTATTTTGTGTTAAACTAAAATAAAAAAGCCACCCGAACATTCAGGTGGCTTTGTGATTCTTACTCTGTATTAATTGACCCCGCTTGCGGCATCTAAATACCTCTTGTAAATATCATTATTTTGAAAATCGCTCATATCGCCACCAGCATTTTGCTGACTGATTTGTGCCAAAAATTGGAAGTATTGCTTGCTGTTTTGCAACTCGCCAGATATTAACCTCCTCTTTTTCGTTGGAAATTGCTTGTAATAATTCAGTTCTTGCTCCAATTGTACTGCAAATTTCTCTACTAAGGCATCTGCTTTCTCTTTGGCACCTGCTTTATAATAATTTTCAATGATAGAAAACATGAAGTATCCAAACTCGAATTTTTCTACGGGCATTTTTTCCATAGCAAAATCAAGCACTTCTAAGGCTTTATCGTTTTTACCTTCTTCTACCAATTTGCCTGCTAAGCGGGAGTAAATATTTCTGAAATTAAAGGTCAATCGCTTATTGGTTTCATCTATATAAACGCTAGGTAGTTCCATATTGCCAAATTCAAACTTGTTCATCAACCTATCATACATGATTTCGCTATCTACCTCACCAAACTCAAATCTTTGTGATACATCTTGATTTTTGACTGGCACAAATCGGTAGGCCAATCCCTCTAATCGGAAATATTCTGTGAGATTGAAATAAGCTTTCTCGTTGCTACCTACTGTAATAGAGAAGTATATGGGTCGCTCCCAATTATTTTGAGCTATGAGGTCATATACCATCAAGTCGCGTTTTGATAGATAGTCATTAGTTAATTCTAAATCGATATAATCCACTACCCTATCCATGTCAGCGGCTTTCACTACGTTATTTTTGGCTACCTCATCCTTATTGATGTTTACGCGCACTCGTTTTACAGGGTAATATTGAAACTCACGCATTCCGCCATAAGCTTGGAATTTGGTGGCTTTATCATCGCTTTTTATCCATTTGATTAAATCTTGAATATCCCAACGGGCATTGCGTGGGGCGATATTGGGTCTTTCTTGGTAATACAACACATCGCGAGTTCCTTGTTTGTATTGATCCCAAGTAAAGCTAAAAGGTACTGCATCAGAATCGTAAGCCTTGCGCACCATTTGATCTATGTACCAATCGGTGTTCAAAAGGCTCAAATTCACTACCCTTACATCTGTTCTATAGCCTTCTACCTCTTGTACGTACCAAAGCGGGAAGGTGTCGTTGTCGCCATTGGTAAAGAGTATGGCATTTTTCTCGCACGAATCCAAGTAAGCTTTTGCGATGTCGCGGGCTGTATAGCGATTGCTTCGGTCGTGATCATCCCAGTTTTCTTTGGCCATGATGCCGGGTACCAAAACCAAGCATGCCGCTCCTACCAATATTGCATTGGTGGGCGTTCTGAATTTTTCTTTGAGCAAATCGATTAATCCATACACTCCCAAGCCTATCCATACTGCGTATGCATAAAAAGAACCTACCGAGGCATAGTCTCGCTCACGTGGTTCAAAGGGTTTTTGATTGGTATAAACAATTACTGCTGCACCAGTAAACAAGAAAAATAAAGTGATGGCCCACGCATCTTTGGGGTTCTTTTTATAATGAAAGTACAATCCAAATATACCCAATACGAAAGGAAACAGATAGTATTTGTTGAGCGCTTTATTGGCCGACATATGATCGGGCATGTCGTTTTGAGGACCCAATCTGGCCTTATCTAAAACCCCTAATCCTGAAAGCCAATTGCCTCTTGTAAGCTCATAACGCCCTTGAAGATCATTTTGCTTTCCTGCGAAATTCCACATAAAATAGCGCCAATACATATGACCCATTTGATAATCGAGGAAAAACTTGATATTCTGCCCCAAAGTTGGTTTTCTCTCTTTGTTTTTTATCCCTGATATTTTGATGTAATTCTCAACATGCTCAGGATCGTCGCTCCACATACGAGGAAAAACCCCGATTGTAGATTTATCCCAATTGCGAACAGAAAATTTATTGTCATACGATATTTCATATTTACCCGTGGTTTCGTCCTTTACGTAAATCGGTTTTCCATCGGTAAAGGGCTTGTTCTTTTCTACCTGAGAATTAAAATACTGACCATAGAGGATGGGGAAATCTCCATATTGCTCACGCTTGTAATAGGCCAAAAGACTCAAGGCATCTTCAGGATTGTTCTCGTCGATAGGAGTGTTGGCATTAGAACGAACTGCCAAGGTTACAAAACTAGAATATCCCAATAGGATGAATAAAATAGATAAGGTAATGGTTTGAATGACAGGCTTATTGTTTTTGCGTGCGTAATGAATTCCAAAATAAAATACCGCTACCAAAAGCAAAGAGGCAAATACCGACCCTGAATTAAAGGGAAGACCTATGGTATTGACAAAAGTTATTTCAAAGAAACCATACATGCGGAGTATAAATGGAATCAAAAACA
>CAYZUZ010000161.1:0-4056 GCA_964481795.1 uncultured Cryomorphaceae bacterium | reverse complement strand
ACAGCACTACAGCCAGCCATGGTGGTAATGCGGGTTACCTCGGTGGGGGGTAGTTTATCATTGCGCTGTACTAGCTCCTCTACTACCCTGCGGGTAACAGCTACAAAAGCTTCCGATACCTGCGTACCCTCTTGCAATACGGCCGGCCTGCCTACATCGCCTGCTTCGCGTATGCTTTGTACCAAGGGTATTTCACCCAAAAAAGGAATTTGTACCTCCTCAGCCAAAGCTTTAGCGCCCCCTTGTCCGAAAATAAAATATCGGTTGTTGGGCAATTCGGCTGGGGTAAACCAAGCCATGTTTTCGATGATGCCTAATACAGGCACATTGATGTTTTCAATTTGGAACATGGCTACACCTTTGCGGGCATCGGCCAAGGCCATGCGTTGGGGGGTGCTTACTATTACCGCTCCTGTAAGTGGTACGGCTTGCACCAAACTCAAGTGAATATCGCCTGTACCAGGTGGCAAATCGATGAGTAAAAAGTCGAGCTCGCCCCAATAAGCATCTTTAATCAATTGATTGAGGGCTTTGCTGGCCATGGGTCCGCGCCATACCACAGCCTGACTCCCTTGCGCAAAAAAACCAATAGACAAAATCTTAACGCCATAGGCCTCTACCGGCTCCATATAATTGCGACCATTTACCTCAATAGAAGCGGGTTTGGCATAGGTTACATCAAACATCAAGGGTACGCTGGGCCCGTAGATATCGGCATCCACCAAACCTACTTTAAAGCCCATTTGCGCCAGGCCTACGGCTAAATTGGCTGCCACTGTGCTTTTGCCCACACCTCCTTTGCCTGAGGCTACGGCTATAATGTTTTGCACACCGGGCAGGGCTGCACCGCGTATTTGTTGGGTTTCTTGCTTGGCTGCTTCGGGTACAGTAATGTTTACTTTTACTTTGGCTTTTTGGTATACCTCACGATGTATGGCCTGTAAAATATCTACTTCCAATTTCTTTTTAATGGCCAATGCTGGCGACGGACAGGTCACATCTACCATTACTTCATCACCAAAAATCTGAATATTGCGCACTAAAGCAGCGCTTACAATATTGCCCTCTACTTGGGCTATCTGTACGCTTTCAAGCGATTTGAGTACTTGGGTTTTATCAAAAGTCATATGGAAAATACATTTTTAAATAGAATAAAACAAGGCTAAGCCTATGAATGTGCAAAGGTGGCTTTAAATGTGCTTTGCTGCAAAAATGAATAGCAGTAAATTATTGTAATGGTGGTATTTCTAAAGTATTGAGGTAATGATTGATTCTTGTGCTTACTTCTCTATGGCGTGTAATGATCATAAAATGAGTAGCTTCCTTAAGTAGCATTACATAATTGATTTTTTCGGAAGGGAAAAGCGTGTCTTTTTCTCCATGTATATGCAAGTAGGCTTGATTGAGAGCTATACAGCCACGCCAATGGATGAGTTGATGTGCACCCCATTTATAAAAAGCATCGTCGCAATTTTCCAATACTTGTTCAAATCGCTTTAAATTTTTATCGCTTGTTACTTTTACCCACTTACCGGCTTGCAGCACCACTTTCTTAAACCACGATACAGGCATTATTCTATATAATGGCAGGTATTTATTG
The DNA here is from genome assembly GCA_964481795.1 of uncultured Cryomorphaceae bacterium. Taxonomy (GTDB): domain Bacteria; phylum Bacteroidota; class Bacteroidia; order Flavobacteriales; family Schleiferiaceae; genus CAYZUZ01. The sequence continues at coordinate 2,456 of CAYZUZ010000161.1, read as the reverse complement.
ATTTTGATAAACCAAGGCAATTCTTTATGACACTTTACTGTACTTATCAAGAGCAAGGTGCTACAGCGCAGGTGCTTAGCCATTTCAATAGCAAGTAGGCCGCCAAAACTCAAGCCCAATAACGCGATATCTCCTTTGCCTTCGGGTATTTGTGCTGCCATCCTCTTGGCATAATCGGCTAGTATTTCACCTGAATGAGGCGATAAAAAAGGTAGGTGTACCAGCTTATAGGCTGCTTCCAGTTGCAGACCTTTAAATACATCTTGATGGATGCCTAAGCCGCTTATTGTATATATTATCAAGGTATTAAAAAGCTTATTACTTATGATTTTCTTATTTGCAATATTAAGGCAATCTCGGTTGGCAAAGGCGTTTTGAATGTTAGTAATTTACTTTTTGACCCGCACATCGAGCACATCACGCAGTGCGTTGCCTAGCAACATAAAACTCATTACTGTAAGTAAAATAGCAAATGCGGGAGCCAATACTACCCAAGGTTTTCCCATCAAAAGGTAAGCATAATGATCGCGAATGATGCCTCCCCAAGAGGGTGTAGGTGGTTGCACGCCTAATCCTAAAAAGCTTAAACCACTCTCTATCAATATAGCAGAGGCAAAGTTTGACGCGGCTATTACCATAATCAGCGATACAATGTTGGGCAAAATTTGCTTCCAAATGATGCGCCATGCTGGTATGCCGGCCAATTGTGCTGCCTGTATATATTCTTTTTCGCGAATACTCAATACTTGACCACGTACCAAGCGGGCTACATCTACCCACATGCTCAATCCTATGGCTAAAAACACTTGCCACAATCCTTTGCCTAGTGCCAAGGTAAATGCCACCACTAAAAGCAATGAGGGAATAGACCAAAACACATTGATGAGCCACATAATGCCCAAATCAATTTTACCTCTATAATATCCTGCCAATGAACCTAATAATACTCCTACACTTATACTTACTCCTACGGCAAATAAACCTATAAATAGCGAAACACGACTGCCCATCAGCACCCTGCTGAGTACATCACGCCCCATTCTGTCGCTACCTAAGCGGTAGGTAAGCGTTTTTGATTGATACTGCGCAAGTTCTTGTTGTTCAAGCTGAATCATCTGTCTATTTTGCAAATAGTACTTATGTATTAAACCCGAAGCGTGTATTGAGTCGTAAAACACTTTGTTTTTTATACCGCTATTGCCTTTCCATTTACTGAAAAAAGTAAAGTTTTCTTCACTTGTCTTTTCTAAATACTGCACTTGAGTTCCTGGTGGTAGGAGTGCGTTTTGGAGCTCTATGGAATTGGCATCTTGAGAATTATCGGGGGCAATAAGATTAGCAAATACTGCACAAAAAACCAAAGCCGCCAAGGTAATCAAGGCGGCTAGGGCTAGTTTATTTTTCAAAATTTTGTGGGCAATGCTGTACATAATAAAGCGCTCCAGCAGATTTTAGGGCTTGGATGCCTGCAAATCTACTAAAAAGCGGGTAGCCTCAGCTACTTGAATGTCTTTGCCTACCGATTCCATCCATTTTTTATAATCCAATAGATCGCCCTCTTTTGACAAGCTGTTGTTCACTGTTTTTACAGCCGATACTTTAAGGCCCTCCTCTAGGGTATTGAGGTTCTTAAATTTTTCAGCCATTCTTTTATTTTCTAGTTGCATGGCTTTGTAGGTTTTTAAATGCAGTGAAATTTTCGTACTGTCTTTTCGCTCTCCCAACCAATCGGCATATTCAGCTGCGAGGGTAAATTTCTGATTTTCGGCAATTCTACGAGCGCTGGCTATTTTTGCTTCATTCCAGTTGGGCGATTTTTTCCAAGTATTATAAATAGCTGGCTCTATTTCGCTGTAAGCCATGGCATTTTTTTGTTCTTTCTCGCCAAAGTCGAGAAATTGATACTGATCAGGGAATATGATATCGGGGGTTACACCTTTTATTTGGGGTGTACCACCATTGACTCTATAATATTTTTGAATCGTTAGTTTCAAAGCGCCTAGAGGTTTCAAATTACCTTGACCAAAACCCAAAGCCCTATCTAAGTCCATCATATTTTGAACGGTGCCTTTTCCAAAGGTGTTTTTGGTACCCATGATGGTTCCTCTGCCATAATCTTGAATGGCTGCGGCCATAATTTCTGATGCTGAGGCACTAAAATTGTTGGTAAGCACCACCAAATCACCCTCATAGTGTATGTTTTTATCACGATCGCGAAGTACTCTTGCTGAAAAACCCGAGCCTTTTACCTGTACCACAGGACCTTCTTCTATAAAGAGTCCTACAATATCTACCACGCCTTCCAGTGTTCCACCTCCATTATTTCTCAGGTCTATGATGATACCCTCAGCTCTCAAATCTTTGAGGGCTTGCACCTCGATTTTCATATCTTGGGCACAGTTGCGGTTGGTTTCGTTATAAAAATCGACATAAAATTTTGGCAAACGGATATAGCC
>CAYZUZ010000160.1:0-4075 GCA_964481795.1 uncultured Cryomorphaceae bacterium | reverse complement strand
TCAATGCTTCTATCTCGCTGTGCGACCATCCATCAAAAAATCCTGCGCGCTTCACCAAATCAATACTGCGCTCTTCATTGCCCGCTTTTTCTGGAGTATGTGTGGTAAATACAAATTTTTCTTTAAGGGCTTGTTTCTCGTGTGTTTTCGACATCAAATAGGTAAAGGCAGGCAGTCCATGTCCTTCATTCAAATGATAGTAATCTACTCCACCCAAAACCTGTATCAATTTAGCCCCACCCACACCCAAAAGCATGCTTTGCGCTACTCTTGTATCTACATTGTCATCATACAAATGATGAGAAATGGTTTGTGAAAGATGATCATTTTCAGGCACATCCGTGCTTAATAAATAAATAGGTACTGTTTGAAATGTTTCAGGTTTCAAAACCCACACTTTCACTTTTACATGCGGGCTATTGAAGATTTTTACATCTAAAATAATCCCAGTATCTTCGAGCAAGTGATAGTTTTTTTCGATAAACTCTGCCTTCAGGCTCATATCGCGGTTGCGACTTTGATCATAGTATCCGTATTTCCATAGAATTCCTATACCTATTAAGTTTTGCTTGAGTTCGTAAGCGCTTTTCATATGTGAACCTGCCAAAAATCCCAAACCGCCAGAGTAAATTTTTAACGCTTGGTCTATGCCAAACTCCATGGAAAAATAAGCTACTCGCTTGTTGAATTTTTTATTTGGGGTATAGGGGTGGTGCCAATTGGCGTATTTGCTATTGTTCATTACTTGCTTATTGAATAAGCAGCAAAGATGTAAAAAAAGCGCTTAATTTGAGTCTCCGGTTAACAAATAATGGCAAAGCTTTATGAATTGATTGGCTCAATTAATAAAAATTGAGCAATTTTACTACTCAAAAATTGTCTGATAAGATTCTTTAACTACCATAAACCTTGTATCGGCTACTTTTGCCTAATCATTTTGATTAGACCATGCTTCGAAGTTTAAAAAACTACACCTTAAATACGCTGTATTGCATTGCACATCCGGCTTATCTGCCATTGTTGTTCAAGAATCAAGTACCCAAGGCTACTTTTGATTCTGAAACTCCGGAGCTTGAAAAATTAAAATCTGCAATAGAAAAGGCGCTCAAATCCTTCCTTTTGAATCAAAACAGAAGCGATGAGGGTGGATTGGGAAGTTATTATTTTAGAAGCGGCTACACTTCTTCTTATCCTGAAACCACGGGTTATATCATACCCAGTTTATTGGCTTGTATACCCTTGTTCAATGAAATGGAGCTACATAAATCTGCCCAAAAAGCCAGCGATTGGCTTTTGTCTATCCAAAAACCATCTGGAGGCTGGCAAGGTGGCTATGTACATCAAAATCAGCCTGAAGTTGTATTCAATACCGGACAGATTATAAAGGGCATGCTGGCCTCGTATGCCTATTTTAAAGATGAAAAATACCTCAATGCTGCCATCAAAGCAGCCGATTGGCTTTGTAGCATCCAAGAAAATGAAGGCTTTTGGAAAAAGAATGTATACCTCAATCAAGTGAGGGTATACGACACCTATGTAGCCAATGCCTTAGCCGATTGCTATACGTGGACTCAATACTCGAATTATAAAGCAGCTGCTTTGTCTAATTGCTTGTGGGTAGTACGCCATAAGCAGTTGGAAAATGGATGGTTTGCAGATGCCGACAATACCATAGCGCACAACGACAGACCCATATTGCATACCATTGCTTATACTTTAGATGGTTTAATAGATGTGTACAAGGTGTTTCCCGATGAAAAAGAGATTTTTATGGGAGCCCAAAAATGTGCCGATGCGTTGGTAGATGTATGGAATAAAAAAGGTGTTTTTAAGGGTAGATATGATAAAAATTGGCAGGGCAGTGAAGAAACCATCAACACGGGATGTGCACAAACCTCTATTGCAATGGGTAAGATGTACGACATTACGCAAGATAATAAATACCTAAAAACTAAAATTTCTATAGATCAATTTCTCCTACAAGTGCAAGTAGAGTCTCCTAATCTACCTCATATTCATGGCACTTTAACAGGGTCTACTCCTATTTGGGGGCGCTATGAAGCTTTCTGCTCACCCAATTGGGCTACTAAGTATTTAATTGATGCACTGTTGTATTACTTTAATAAAAAGTTATGAAAGCGATTATCAGAAAATTAACTCCACAGATTCTTCTTCAGGCATTTAGAAATTGGAAAAAAGTACAAACACGAAAGCATCTTTTAAAACAAAAGAATCAAGGCCACAAGATTACCCGTGAAATGATTGTTCTACAACTTGATAAATTAGGGGTGAAAAAAGGTTCTACAGTACTGGTTCACAGTAGTATGAGTAAAATAGGATACTTAGACCAAGGGCCTAAAACCTTTGTAGATGCATTGTTGTATCAAGTGGGTACAGAGGGGAATATTTTAATGCCTACATCGCCCAATCCCAAATTGCAGATTGATTATATCAAAGAAAATCCTGTTTTTGATGTAAATAACACCCCTTCAGCAATGGGAGCTATAACAGAATATTTCAGAAAACTTCCTGGAGTAAAAAGATCGGCTAGCCCTACAGAACCTGTAGCTGCTTTGGGCCCACAATCTGATTACTTAACCCAAGGACATTTGTATGAAACCACGCCTTACTCCAAAAATTCGCCTTTTTACCGAGTAGCCGAGCTAGGTGGGATAATCCTTTACGTGGGAGTTACCCTCGATAATGCTGGCACAAGTTTACATGTATTAGAAGACGCTGTAAATTTTAAATTTCCTGTGTATTATCCTGCATTATTTCCGGTAGAAGTAATTGATCATGAGGGAGTAAAACACTCATACAGCATAAAAGTACACAACCCAGAAATGTCGATTAAAAGAAAGTGCGACGAGCTGTTACCTGCATTTGAAGAAGCTGGAATTATGAAAAGAGCTATAATAGGAAAAGCTGAAACTTTAGTTTTTGATGCTCAAGCTCAATTAGATTTTATGATACAAGCCTATCACAAACAAGGAATAACCATGTATACACCCCACGGAAGTAATGAATAAAAAAACTATTTTACTCACAGGTGCTTCAGGCGGATTGGGGAAAGCTATTCTCCAATATTTTGCTAAAGATGCTCATCGATGGATTCTGCAAGCCCATAAGCGCTCTGATGAACTTAAAGATTGGATTTCAGAAAATACGCCTCAATTGGATTACTGTATCATTTCAACCGCCCTTGAAACTGAGGAAGAAGTCCATTCGCTTTTTTTACAAGGCGAAGCTCAAATGGGCCCAGTACAAGTACTCATCAACAATGCAGGAATCAACCTAAGCGCTCCTGCACATCGCTTAGAACTGACTGATTGGCAAAAAGTTATACACACCAATCTCACCATACCCTTCTTAACGTCTCAATATGCAGTGGCTTCTATGCGAAATTTTGACTACGGTCGTATCATTCACATAGCATCGGTGGTAGGCTTTACCTCGGTACAAGGCACTGCTGCTTATGCCGCTAGCAAGGCAGGTCTTGCAGGTCTTACTAAAGCTCAAGCTATTGATTTTCAAAAATTTAATATCACCGTTAATAGTATTGCACCAGGATACATGCAGGCGGGTATGATAGAACAAGTCCCTGAATTGGTCTTAGAACAAATCAAACAAAAAATACCCGGCAAATCGCTAGGAAATCCTGAAAATATTGCTGCCGCTATAGAGTGGTTGATGCAGGAAAGCACCTCGTACACTACAGGACAAACCATTCATATAAACGGAGGATTGTATTAAGTTTCATTTTCCTATTCTACCTCAAAAGGAGCGGAAACATTGTTGAAATCTTCGTCGGTGCGGTCTTGTCGTTTCCAATAAATAAACATAGTCCAATCCTCAACTTCATTCGTATTTTTTTCATCTTTTACGATTTCAAAAAACAAGATGTTTTCCAACTTCACACCAGTAGCTTTGGCATGATCTTGAATGGCCTTTAAAGCATTAGGTACTTTAATTCTGTAATCGCCTGTAACGGCTGTCATCAATAAATCCATAGGCGGAGTTTGAACAATACTCATGCCTACGCCTGTATTAAGTCGCTCATCTATTGGAAAATAAG
>CAYZUZ010000159.1:0-4078 GCA_964481795.1 uncultured Cryomorphaceae bacterium | reverse complement strand
CATGCCCATAATGGGTGCTTGGGAATTGATAGATCGCCTGCGCCATGCAGATTTTGTAGAGTCAATTAAGGTGAGTATCGTGAGCTCTTCTATAGATAAATCGGATCGAGAAAGAGCTTTTTCCTATCCCTGTGTTTTGGATTATTTAGTAAAAGCCATTCAAGCAGAGGCGCTGCATCGCTTTTTGAAATCAGCGCTTGAAATTCATTGAGCCACAATCTTTCATTTTACCAAAAGCCCAATAAAAAAGCCGCCCTTGTGAGGCGGCTTCTGAATTTTACAGATTCTATTAATTATTGGCCAAAAACTGACGCAATACATATTGCAAAATACCTCCGTGACGGTAGTATTCTATTTCAATTTTTGAATCCAAACGGCAAAGTGCTTCAAACTTAATGACTGTACCATCAGCCTTAGTAGCCGTTACCTCTAGGGTTTTCAGCGGTGTTAAATCTTGGCTGATGCCTGTGATATTGTACACCTCTTGGCCACTAAGGCCTAAGCTATCACCATTTTGACCCTCTTTGAACTGTAGCGGTAATACGCCCATACCCACCAAATTGCTTCGGTGTATACGCTCGTAGCTTTCAGCTATTACGGCTCTGATGCCTAATAGATAAGTACCCTTAGCAGCCCAATCGCGCGATGATCCTGAGCCATACTCTTTGCCGGCCAATACCACCAAAGGCGTTTTGTCTTTGCTGTATGCCTCGGCTGTTTCGTACACAGTAGCCTCAGTGCCTGTAGGTAGGTGTACCGAGTAGCCACCCTCTTGAGTAGCTATGCGGTTTTTGATGCGCACATTGGCAAAGGTGCCTCTTACCATCACCTCATCGTTTCCTCTGCGCGAACCATAGGAGTTAAAGTCTTTTGCATCAACACCTCGGTTGATCAAAAATTTACCCGCTGCGGTGTTGGGTTTAAAGGAACCCGCTGGCGATATGTGGTCTGTAGTAACACTATCACCCAGCCAAAGCAATACTCTAGCATCCTGAATATCGATAGGCTCTGAGGGGTGCTCTGGCAGATTTTGGAAGAAGGGAGCTTCTTTGATATAAGTAGATTCAGCATCCCATTTAAATACCTGACCCACAGGCGCTTGTAGTGCTTGCCAAGCTTCGTCGCCATCAAAGATTCCTTCGTAGCTGTTTTTAAAATCTTCGCGGGTCACTACTCTACCTACTATTTCTTCTATTTCTGTAAGGGCTGGCCAAATATCTTTTAAATAAACTTCTTCACCATTAGGATCTACTCCTATCGGTTCGTTGATAAGGTCAATATCTACCCTACCTGCTATGGCATAAGCCACTACCAAGATGGGCGACATCAAGAAGTTCATTTTTACTTGAGGATGCACACGGGCCTCAAAGTTTCTGTTGCCAGAAAGTGCTGATGCTACTACCAAATCATTTTCCTCTACAGCCTTGGCAATATGTACGGGCAAAGGCCCTGAATTGCCTATGCATGAGGTACATCCGTAGCCTACTACGTGAAATTTCAAAGCCTCTAAATCGGTCAATAATCCTGAGCGCTCCAGATAATCGGTAACTACTTTGGAGCCAGGCGCCAATGAGGTTTTTACCCAAGGCTTCACATTGAGGCCACGTTCGCGGGCTTTGCGTGCCAATATGCCTGCACCTACCATCACACTGGGGTTGGAGGTATTGGTACAAGAAGTAATTGCCGCTATCACTACAGAACCATCGCTGAGTTCGTAATCTTCGGCACCTGTAGTAATCACTGCCGATTTAAGGGCGGTTTTACCTTCGGCTAGCGCTACATCGCTGCCGCCTTCATTTTTCCAGCGTGCTACAGCACGGTCATCTTGGGTTAGGTAAGTTCTGTTAAAACCACTATCTAAAAGCTCCTCAAACTTAGGCTTAAATTCCTTCAATAAGATTTTGTCTTGTGGTCGTTTTGGACCAGATACAGTGGGCTCTATGCTTCCCAAATCCAGCTCTAGCAAGCTTGAATATTGAATATTTGCTGAGTCGTCTCTCCATAGCATATTGGCCTTGCAATAGTCTTCTACCAATTTAATGGTATCGGCATCGCGGTTGCTTGTGTGCATAAATTGCAAAGTGCGATCATCAATAGGGAAATAAGTTACAGTACAACCAAATTCGGGCGACATGTTAGAAATCGTAGCACGGTCGGGTACGCTTAGGTTGTCGAGTCCTGTGCCAAATACTTCTACAAATTTGCCTACCACCTTATGGCGACGTAGCAACTCAGTGATGGTAAGTACCAAGTCGGTAGCTGTAGTGCCTAAGGGTAATTTTCCGGTGAGTTTCAATCCTACCACCTCCGGCATGATGAAATAAATGGGCTGACCTAATAAGGCGGCTTCGGCCTCAATACCACCTACACCCCAAGCTATTACGCCTATACCGTTTACCATAGGTGTGTGCGAATCGGTGCCTACCAATGTATCAGGAAAGGCAATGCCATCTCTCACGATAACCCCTGTAGCGAGGTATTCGAGGTTTACTTGGTGACAAATGCCCATACCGGGGGGCACTACCGAAAAGTTTTTGAATGATTTTTGCGCCCATTTCAATAGTTGATAGCGTTCGCTGTTGCGCTCATACTCTACCTCCACATTTTTTTTGTAGGCATAGTTGGTGCCAAAATAATCTACCACTACAGAGTGGTCAATAACCAAATCTACAGGAATCAAGGGGTTGATAGAAGAGGGGTCGCCACCTTTGCGAGCCACCTCATCGCGGATAGAGGCAATATCTACCACGGCAGGCACTCCCGTAAAGTCTTGCATCAATACACGTCCGGGTTTAAAGGGAACATCTTGATCGGATGGCTCTGGTTTCCAATTGAGTAAGGTTTCGATATTGGTTTTGGTAATGCCAAAATCATCGTAACTTCTAAGTGCATTTTCGAGCAATATTCGTATTGAATAAGGCAAATGTGAAATGGGTATGCCTTGTTCTTCAAGGGCTTTGAGCGAGTAATACTTTACCTCGCCATGGGCTGTAGATAGCGACTTAACTATCCCGTAGATGTCATTGTTCTGCATGGGTTTTTATGAAAATTTATGTATGTTGGGTTTGATTTATTTACCTAAGAAAGAGCGATACATCCACAGTAATTTTTCTTGTTCGCGTACATAATCGCTCATCAATGCATTGGTGCCTTCATCATCGGCTTTGGCCGATATTTCGAGTAGGGTCCTTTGTTTGGATATCAGGGTGCTCATGGCCTCTACTATTTGTTCTACACATTGCTGGCCCTCGCTGATGTTTTCTTGGGCTTTAATTTCAGAGTTTTGTAAAAATGCAGTGTAGCTATGCAAGGGTGTATGGCCCAATGTGAGGATGCGCTCGGCTATTTCATCAATTTTGAGGAAGAGGTCGTCGTAGTGTTCTTCGAATTTGGCATGGAGTTCAAAGAACTTTTCTCCTTTGATGTTCCAGTGGTATCCACGCACATTCATGTAAAACACAGTATAATTGGCAAGTAGATTATTGAGTTTCTGGGCTAATTCGGTGGTGGCATCTTGGTCAAGACCTAAAAAGTTCTTATTGCTCATAGTCATTAAAATTTTGGTTAATGGCAAATTTACTATGGAACAGGCAGTAAAAATAATCATAAGCCATACAGCTCTTATTTAGAAAGATTCTAAGCGAGAAGCAATCCAGTCATATATTTTGTTTTGTATGTGCATAAGGAATTCTTAAGAGTTCAAACTTTTTAACGCATATTAAGAAGAAAAAAACAAGATGGATTCTTTTTGTAACCCATGCAAGTTTGCCAAAAGGTTCCTTACCCGAATGGGTTTTTCTGTGCTTACATCCCTAATAATCCATTGCTTGAGGTTCTGGTATTTGGTACTTAGCTGCGGCTGTACGCAAAGCCTCGGATTGTCAATGATTAGCAATAGGAAACAATCTGAATCTTACCCCTGCAAATTTTGAAAAATTGGGCATCCTAAAAAGGAATTGTTGTATTTAGTCAGGAAGATTATAAACTAATTAAGTACATTTACACTTTATGAATAAAAAGACCTATTTACTTGCAAATTTTAAACTTAAATAAGGAATAGCTCCTTCTTTTTCATTTA
>CAYZUZ010000158.1:0-4079 GCA_964481795.1 uncultured Cryomorphaceae bacterium | reverse complement strand
AAGCAACAGCCCACAAGAAGCCGATGAATTTGTAGCCATACTTATGAAAGCCGTGCAATAAACACATAGATTAACGCTCTATTTTTTTTCCTCTCAATCTAAATGCTATAGCATATAAAACCATAAAAAGGGTAATAAATACCGCCATCCTAAAGATGACATCGCCACTTTTGGAATAAAATGTAAGTCGCTTATTGATGGTTACCTCACCACGCAAGGCACCTGCCTCGCGATAGGGCAAACTTTGTAAAATATCGCCACGCTCATTGATAAATGCTGAAATTCCGGTATTGGCACTGCGTGCTACACTTCTTCTATTTTCTACTGCGCGTAGGCGTGCATAGTGCAAGTGCTGACGGTGAGCAGCCGTGTTGTCCCACCAATCATCGTTGGTAATAATACACAGAAAATCAGCTCCATTGCGAACAAACTCACCTACAAAGCCACCAAAAACCGACTCAAAACAAATAACAGGTGAAGTAGCAAAATCGCCCGAACTATGGGTAAATACCGTACGCTCTTCTTGCACGCCATGTGTACCGGTAGTACCTCCGAAATCTCCTACAGCTTTGCTCAGTAAGGGTTTTAAAACCGTACTAAAAGGAAAATGCTCTACCCCTACTACCAAGCGAGATTTGTGATAGGGAAAAGGTTGAGGCTCCTCTTTAAAATACAAGGCAGCATTGTACAAATCGTACCAAGCATCATGATTATCGTATTTACGAGCAGTTACAGGCACCTCATTGATATTCATAAATGTTTTGTAGGTACTTGCCCCCAAAAGAATATCAGCACTCGGAAAATTTTTCTTAAAAGTGTAAAGCATTCTTATATCAGGATGGTATTGAAGATTTGCCTCTTCAATATTTTCAGGCAGCATGGTTTCGGGGCCTACAAATAAGCGGGTATTTCTGGTTGCCTTATCTAATGCTAAACCGATAAATCTTTCTACCTGAATACTTTGAGGCAAATCAAACTTCTCATCGTAAGCATCAAAATTGGGTTGCACCACTACTACTTCAATTTTATCGGTAGATTCTTGATACGTGTGATAACGCAAGTAGCTTAATACAATAGGAAGTCCAATAATTACTACTATTACAAAGGCAAAAGCCTTAGCCGCTTGTGTATAGTTTTTTGTTAAAATGTGATTGGTAAAAATCTTGTACATCAATAAATTGGTTATCCAAACCCATAAAGTGCCACCTGGGGCGCCTAACCACTCGTACCATTGCACCCATTCAGGATGCTTGGCAAATGAAAATCCAAAGGTGAGCCAAGTCCAGCTCATATCCCAATCTTGATGAAAAGCCTCAAAAGTCAACCAAAAAAAAGGCAAAGTAAGAAGTGTTTTTTGCCATCCCAAGCGAATACTCACCCTGTGTGCGCCCCAAAAAACAAGAGCCATGAGCGAAGCATTGAAAACACATACAGCCGCCAAACCCGTCCAATGTGCATATTGTATCCAATAAGTAGCCAGCAAATTGAACAAAGCAAAGCCCAAATAACTGAACAAAAATATTTGAGTTCCCTTGCGTTTGCTGTCGCTTTTTGAAATCTGTATGGTTCCATAAATCATGGGTACAAGAGCCACAAACATGAGAGGTTCAGAGCCCCAATCGGGCCAAGCTGCACTTAAAAGCAGGCCCGTAAGTAAAAATGGAGCTATTTTTTGAAGATTTTGCTTCATTGAAAAAAAGATTAAAATGCGTTGCAATTTACGGCAGTCCCATTGGGCTTTATGGTTAATTTTTCATTATCAATACATAATAAGCCACTCGTTGCTTATGTTTGTTTTTTGATACCATATTAATTATACACTTGAATCCCAAAAAAGCATTTTGGCAAGAAGCCCCAGAGCGCTCTCTATCCCTTTTGATAAGCGGCTACCAAGGCTACTTGGCATTCTCAGGCAAATCGATTCCTGAACCAAAAAATGAAAGAAAAAATCATAAAATAAAGAAACCCTTTCTTTTAATTGGCTGGGATTCGGCCGACTGGAATTTGCTCAATACCCTTATGAAAAAAGGGTTTATGCCCTTTTTAAACACCCTCAATAAATCATGTGCGCAAGGACATTTAGCCTCATTAAAACCCATGCTATCGCCCATGCTTTGGACCAGCATCGCCACAGGAAAATATCCATTTAGGCATGGAGTGATTGGTTTTACAGAATGGAATACATCGGGCGAAATGGTTCCTATTTCTAGTTTATCACGCAGGTGCAAAGCCTTTTGGAACATACTTAGTGAACATAATATTTCTCAAAATATCGTAGGTTGGTGGCCTAGTCATCCGGTAGAAGAAATCAGTGGCACTATGGTTTCTAACAGATACTTACATGGCGCACAAGAAGGCAATATACACATCTATCCCTCTGAATTACAGAGTGTTTTTAAACAACTACAAGTAAATCACGAGGAATTACCACTGGAGCTGATATGGATGTTTTTTGATGTGGAAAAAGGCAAACCCAATCCAAAATCTATAGAAATTACTGCCAAAATTCTAGCTACGTGCTTTAGTACCCACAATATTTTTACCTACCTTTTAGAACATTATCCAAGCCAACTCAATGCAGTATATTTTGATGCTCCTGACCACATGGCGCATCTTGCTATGCAGTTTATAGATGATACAGAAAACCCCATGAATCTGCTTGTGCCTCATGTTTATAAACTTTTAGATTTATTTCTCTTACAATATTTTGATATTTTAGGCCATCACACAAACCTACTTTTGGTATCAGACCACGGATTTAAACAAGGCTCAAAACTGCCAGCTAGCTTGGGCAATGAACCCTCAGCACCGGAGGCAGAGCACGAGCTGCTAGGACTTATTTTGGCCTATGGCAACGATATTCAATCTACACAAATTTTTGGTGCTACTATTCTTGATGTGGCTCCTACCCTGCTTCAGTGGTTAGGATTGCCCCATGCCGCTGATATGGATGGCCGAGTCTTAAACGAAATATTTGATTTTCAAATAAAAAGTCCTGTTTCAACCTATGAAAATTTAAGTTTGGAACTACCATTTATAGAAAAAAGCAATTTTGTATCCTACGACTATACGATACATCTTCAAGAACTTGGATATCTACCTAAAAACCAATCTACCAAGCAATTACAAGAAGAAAACACCTTTTACTTGGGTAGGTCTTATGCCGATGCTGGCTTGTGGAATGAGGCATTGCGAGAATTTAAAACCTTGATTCCTAATGAAAAAAAAGAATTTCCGGTGCGATACTGGGTTTGGGCATTACAAGCAGCTTGGGCTATAAGAGATTTTGAATATGCCAATTGCATTTGGCAAATGCATCACAACCTAATACAATCTACCTCAGAGCAATACAAAATACTATTTGCATCAAAAAACCAAACAGAAGAAAATTGGGTGGAAGCTGAAATACTTTATGAGCAATTATGCAGTGAGTACCCCCAAAAATCAGAATATTTATATCATTGGGCACAGTGTAATTTCTCGTTAAAACGATTTAATGAAGGACTTAAAATCATAGAAAAAGCATTAAAATTAAACGTGCAATCGGCTCAATTTCATGTATTAAAAGGCGATTTTTACTGGGCATTACAGGAAAAAGAAGCAGCACTCGAAGCTTATTTTGATGCCATAGCACTTCGGTATTTTCAACCTTGGGTACATTACAAAATTGGATTATTGTTGCTTCAGATACAAGAAAAAGAAGCAGGTATTCAAGCTTTACAAGTATGTAGATTGCAAGCACCTAATTACTTACCAGTAAGAGTTTTACTCAGAAAAACCCTTCAACAAAATAAAGCAGAACGTAAACGCTTAGATGCGGAGATTAAGGCATTACAAAAAGGTGAAATTATTGTAGTAACGGGTGTACCGCGGTCGGGTACCTCATTGATGATGCAAATATTGGAAGCTACTGGATTGGATATTTTTCAAGACCACAATAGAACGCCCGATGCCAACAATCCAGTTCAACATCCCGACAAGCATCTGGTATTTCTTGTGCTGGTGGTCGTTAAGCAGCGGGGTGGTGTCCAATTCCCGATGGTCGTCTTGTGGTGGTGGTGGTGGTGGTGGTGGTGGTG
>CAYZUZ010000157.1:0-4082 GCA_964481795.1 uncultured Cryomorphaceae bacterium | reverse complement strand
ATGTAGTCACAAATTTTAGATATCCCAATAAAGCGCGAAGAAAAGGAATTCAAGGGAGGGTTAAGGTAAATTTTATTGTAGATGAAAATGGAAACATTTCTTATATGAAAGTAGAAGAGGGCGTTCATAAATTACTAGATGAAGCTGCCATTAAAGCAGTGAAAACCCTACCAAAGTTCAACCCAGCAATAAGAGAAGGTCAATTTGTTAAAATGCAATTTACCATTCCGATTAATGCACGATTACAATAATATATGAATTAAGGTTTAACCCTCTACTTAAAATTGCGCTTTACATTTGACACACAAGTATTCACCTCATTGAAAAAAGTCCATTTTTTTTATTTTTTCTATATTTTTTTCCTTTGGTCTAGTCAGGCCCAGCAATATTTATTTAAAAATCTCAGCGAAGAGAGCTTTTTAGGGTCGGGCTCGGTAAACAAAATTATTTTTTCAAAGAAAGGATTTACGTGGATAGGCACAGAAGGCAACGGCTTAATTAGATTTGATGGTAATGAATGGCTGCACTTTGACACGAAATTAGGACTCAAAATGCCTTTTGTAAGTGCTTTATATGAAGACACTTTGGGCATACTTCATATAGCTACAGAACACTACCTCTATGAATATGATGGCCTCCATTGCACGCTATTAGACTCACTATCACAAGGTGAAAAAATAATAGATATTCAGTATTATCAAGGAAAAAAACTTCTTTTATCCAGATTCTCAGGCCCTTTGATTCAAGTCAATGGTATATGGACACCCCTCTATGAAAACTGGCCCGATAAAGTGTATGCTTCCTGCATGAAAATTCAGAATAAAAATCTTGCAGTAGGTAGCAATCAAGGGGTGTTTGTATTTGAATCGGAGCATTTCGTTCAAAAAATTCATGAAAAACTACCCGTGAGCAGCCTTATTTATACTCAGCAAGGAATGTACTTAACCGGCAAGCAAGGTTTTTATTTTTCAGATACTCAGGGCATATTAGACACATTAATTGCTGGAAAAAGTTTTAAAAAAATGCTTGTGTACCAAAAAGGCATTGCCCTCACTGGTGAAGAAGTGGGTTTGATATATTATCAAAAAAATGAAAAAACAACACAACTGGAGGTAGCAAATGGACTGCAGAACAAACAGAGCCAAGTATTGGCTTTATCGCCCTTTGATGAATTGTGGATAGGCACTGCCGGAGGCATTAGTATTTTACACTCACTTGATTTTGTGAACTACAACAGCCCAACATTTGCCTTGAGTAGTACGTACAGCATCACCGAAGATGACCAAGGAAATGTGTATTTAGGTGGCAATGGTGTTATTTACTTTTACGATAGTACAAATAAAAACATACGCAAACTCAATACAAAAAACACCTTGCCACAAGGCATTATCTTATCTTTACTTTGGCACCAAAACCAATTATTTATAGGTACAGAGCAAGGATTATTCACTTATGAACCCTATATAAATAGATTACAAAAAACCAACTATTTTCCGGAGGCTCAATTTATCTTTAACCTGAGTAAATCGCATCAAGGCGACCTCCAAGTAGCTACCGACAAAGGCCTCTATCAGTGGGATGAAAACCGCTTTGTAGCTATTTCAGACCAAAATTTGGTTGCTTCACGAATGATTTCAACCGACGCAAATACCACTTTCGCACTTACTTTATTTGATGAATTGTATCAAAAACGAGACAGCACTTGGATAAGAATCGAAAAACTAGGCGAGGTAGATTTGAGTGCAGAAAAAGTGCATGCCATAGCTTACGATAACGATGAATTTTGGGTGGTAAGTGGTAAGGGTATTCACCTCAAAAAAAACTCAGAATGGCTATTCAGTGAATTTACACTGCCCAATAAAGCGGAAAATATCAAAGAAATCATTGCCTTAGGACAAAGCAAATGCCTACTTTTTTTTGACAATGTTTTTTATCAAATGGATTATACCCACCGCGAACCCTCTATACACAAATGGAGTCAGGAGCATGGGCTGGGCGCTTTTCAACCGGGTAAATTTTCAGGCTATAAAGGAAATAAAATATGGATAGGCACACAAAATGGATTTTTTGAATTCAATAAATCCTTTTTCAAAAACCAAGCACCGCTGAATCAATTTGTTTGGAAGGGAATTGATTTATTTTTTGATACTGAAACCCAGTGGGAAAACTTAGGATTTTCACCCAACAAAAACACAGGCATTCCTAGCAGCTTAGAGTTAGATTATCAGCAAAACTTCTTGAGATTTCGCTTTTCAGTCTCCGCCCCAGTTATTTTTCAAAAAGAAATTTCATACCGATACCGACTTCTGTATTTCACTGATGTTTGGATAGAAGATAAACAAGGAGAAGCCATTTTTAATGGATTGCCACCTGGCAATTACACCCTACAAGTACAAGCCAAAGCGCAAGGAAATAACTGGACACGTGCCGAGGAAATATCCTTTAAAATCAATAAACCGTACTGGCAAAAAGCATGGTTTTACCTCAGTATTTTACTTCTTATTTCAGGATTATATTACCTTATTTACAGGTGGCGACTGAACCTAATAAAAGAAAAAGTACAGTTGAAAAACGCACTGTTGGAAACCGAACGCAAAGCACTCAGGCTGCAGATGAACCCACATTTTTTGTTCAACGCACTAGAGTCAATAGGTAGTTATGTATTTAAAAATGACGCCACAAGCGCTATGAGGTACCTCAATAGTTTTGCAAAACTGATGCGCCTTACTTTGGAAACCTCCACCGAAAATTACCACGAAATAAAAACCGAAGCAGATTTACTGCGAAGCTACCTCGAATTGGAACAACTTCGTTTCAATCATTCTTTTGACTTCAAAATAGTTCAAGATCCTAATATTGATTACGATATGGGCATACCCTCCATGCTCGTGCAGCCCCATGTAGAAAACGCTATACTACACGGAATCAGACACTTGAAAGAAAGAAGAGGTTTTATAAAAATAACTTTTGAACTGATAGATGAGGAGCAACTTAAAATAACCATATACGACAATGGTGTAGGAAGGTCAAGGGCTAAAGAAATAAATACACAAAAACAAAAGAATCACAAATCGATGGCTATGGACATCAATCAAAAACGTATCGATTTGATTTCGAAAACTAAAGGGGTGAAAATAAAGCTGCACATCAGCGATGTAATCGACGATTTTGAACAAATTGCAGGAACTTTGGTGGTGCTTGAATTACCCATTCATTGGTTAGATTGACCTACAAAATTTTATTCAATAAAAAAACTTGCGCAACCCAATAGCCCTTTTTATCGTTTTAAATAGGTTAGATATACCTTCGCCTCGTTAAAACAATAAAACCATGCTCACGGCTCAACATATTTCCACATCGTTATACCCCATATTACCTGGTATGAATGTGCAACAAGCCCTCGACCTGATGGAAGACCAAGGAGTTAGCAGCCTTGCCGTTGCAGATGATGACCAATTTTATGGCGTGGCTAGGCAATCTGTGCTTTTTGATTACGACAACCTTACTGCCCTACTTAGCGACTTGCCCGAGCACATGTTGCCTAAATTATTTTTACAAGCCCATCAGCACGAGCTTGAAATCATCGCCATGTTGTCAGAATTTAAGCTAGATACAGTTGCTATTTTAAACGAAGAACAACAGTATCAAGGCAGCATACGTGCGCTTGAATTTATTCAAAATCTCGGTCAACAGTTCAATCTGATAGGCTCAGGAGGTATTCTTGTGCTTGAGGTACTTCCCCAAAACTATCACTTGAGCGAAATAGCACAAATAGTAGAAAGTGGCGATGCGCGCATACTTTCTTTATTTATAAGCAATGCACCACAAAACAACCATATTTACGTAACCTTGCGATGCGACAGAGATGACCTTGACCCCGTGGTTCAAACATTTACAAGGTACGGATATGAAGTAGTGGCTTCATTTTATCACAGCAAATACAAAACCGACCTCAACAAACGCTACGACTTATTGATGCGCTATATCAATATTTAGCCGTAATCTTGCAATCCCAAAAAAACCAATTCAAAACCCGACTCATGTCATTAAAAGTGGCCATATATGGGAAAACTTTTAGCTTA
>CAYZUZ010000156.1:0-4125 GCA_964481795.1 uncultured Cryomorphaceae bacterium | reverse complement strand
CTGTTGCACAAGCACCTGTGATGCTTTCAAAAAGGCTGTCGTTCAAGAATTTATACTCGTACGTTCCGGCTTGCAAAGGCAAAGTAGCCGTATAAACACCCGTTGTGCCGGTCAAGGCATTGGCCGATGCGCTGAAACCATTGAAACTGCCTGCCAAACTCACAAAGCCTGGCGTTGCTTGGCTCATATCTACTTTAAAGGTAACGTTGTATAATGTTTGAACCAGAGTTTGACAACTATCACAATTATTGATACAAACTACAGGCAGCACTGTATCCTTTGAAGGCATCACAAGCCATCTATCATCAGCGCCTGGGAAAGCACAACAACCTACAACAGATTCATTAATAGAGCCATTAATAAACTTATACCTAAAGCTCTCTCCACAAGTAGCTTGTAAATCATAGGTATATAATCCCCCTCCTTGGGCTTGCATAGCCACTGGAGCAGCAGAAAAATTGCCTGAGACAAAAATTCCTTGCGATTGAACCAATTGTGGATCTACAAAAACCTGTAAAGTGGCTTTAGGACTCTGAGCTGTTAATTGATAGGCGGTGATCAAAAAAAATTTAAGCAACGTAATCCATTTCTTCATATCGAATTTTTTAAATTTATTTGGGCTTGGTGTACTTTTTACACGAAGTCAAAAGTATTGAAAATTACCTTATTGCCAACATTAAAATTGAGAAACTGGAAAAATGAATAGTAAAGCACAAGCTTTAATCTGTAAAATTTATAAGAAAGACGCTCAAATGCATGGTAACTTCTGAGAAATATCCTTGATACTGTATGGAATACACAGAAACTCTTAATGTAATTTAGCCGCGGAAAATTACTTAAAATGAAAGACAACATACTTATAATAGGAGCTGGAGGACAGATTGGTGTAGAATTGGTGACGGCATTAGAAAAAATTTATGGACAAGGCCATGTTTTTGCCAGTGATATAAAAGAAACTTATCCCATCGATGCTCCTTATATTCAATTGAATGCATTAGATAAACAAGCCTTGGGCGAGGCAGTAAAAAAGCATCAAATAACCCAAATATATCATCTTGCGGCTATGCTATCTGCCACGGCTGAGCGCATGCCAGCCAAAGGTTGGGAACTCAATATGGAAAGTTTATTTCATGTTTTAGAGCTTGGAAAAGAAGGTGTGATCAAGAAAATCTTCTGGCCTAGTAGCATTGCGGTTTTTGGTCCTACTACCCCCAGAGAAAATACCCCTCAACATACGGTGATGGCACCTACCACCATTTATGGAATTTCCAAACTTACAGGTGAATTGTGGTGCGATTGGTACTTCCGCAAGCATGGCGTTGATGTGAGGAGTTTGCGTTATCCGGGTCTTATTTCATGGAAAGGTGAACCTGGCGGAGGCACTACAGACTACGCTGTTCAAATTTTTTACGATGCAATACAAAAAGGAAGGTATACCTCCTTTTTATCTGCAAATACCTCACTTCCTATGCTTTACATGGACGATTCTATTCGGGCTACTCTTGAACTCATGGAAAGTCCTGCTGAAAAAATCAAATTAAGAACTTCGTACAACCTAGGTGGCTTAAGCTTTACCCCTGCCCTATTGGCTCAGGCTATTCAAAAACATGTACCCAATTTTAAGCTAGATTATGAACCCGACTACCGCCAAGCTATTGCTGATTCTTGGCCTTCATCTATTGATGATTCTGCTGCATCCGCAGATTGGGGCTGGCAACCAAAATTTGATTTAGATGCTATGGTTGCTGCTATGCTTGAAAATTTAAAGAGAAAACTAGGATAAAGTGCTAGGATTTTAACCTACATTTCTGCTATCGTTGAGCATGCTGCTCACACCTTGCCATTTGATAATACTTTCTTTGAGCTCTACAGGTTTTACTGGCTTGGTCAAGAAATCATTCATGCCCACCGCAAGACATTCATCTCTATCGCGGTCGGTGGCATTAGCCGTTACAGCTATTATTACCGGCCTCACAGAATTATGATCGATTATTTTTCGGGTAGCTTCTAATCCATCCATTTCAGGCATTTGAATATCCATAAATATCATATTGTATGGATTTTTTGAGGCCATTTCAAAAGCAATTCGACCATTCTCAGCAATATCTATTTGATATCCAAGATTCTTAAACATCATATTCATCAGCTTTTGGTTTACAGGATTATCCTCTGCCACCAATAATCTGAGTGATGTATCTAATTCCATTTTGCGTAAGTAGAGATTTTTAACCTCCTCCGATATAATTCTTTCTTTGGCTAAAATCAAATTAAATGTGAATGTAGAACCCTTATCCTCAACGCTTTCAACTTCTATTTTACCACCCATAAGCGTAATTAACTTTCTGGATAATGCCAAACCTAAACCTATACCTCCAGCTTTTCGGGTATGTGAGGCGTCACCTTGATTAAAGCTATTGAATAGCTTCTTTAATTTGTCCTTCGAAATTCCTTTTCCAGTATCTTTTACTGAAAATATCAACTCTTGGGTATTGTCGCGCGACTTACTGCCATTTTTCACACTAAGTTCCACCAAACCTTTATCCGAAAATTTAAAGGCATTACTTACAATATGAATCAAGATTTGTTTTATCCTCAGTTCATCGCCAATCATTGAATCGGGAAGCTTTGGATCAAAATGCATTTCAAATTTGAGGTCTTTTCCTTTGCGGAAGTGATTCACCAACTCTACGGCCTGCTCTACAGTGCTTTTCAATTTAAACTCAACGGGTTTTAGGGTAATGCTACCCGTTTCTAAATCACTCATATTCAATATATCATTGATGATAGAAGTGAGCTTTTCTGTATTTTGAATGATTGTTTCAACCTTATTTAACTCTGGTGTTTCACTGATAGCGTTTTTCAACATATTAGCCATTCCCATAATGCCATTGAGTGGCGTACGAAGCTCATGCGACATGGTTGCAATGAATTCATTTTTGGAACGATTGGCGCTTTCAGCCTGTTCAAAAATATACTTAAGTTCAGCGCTAAATTTATTGATGATAATCAATATTTGACTGAATAAAAAACTGGTATATATAAGTGGGGCTACGAGATAATGCAGCTCCCATTTCAGAACATTTTGAGAAAAAAGCATAGAAGAAACCAAGGTGATGGTGACCATAGCAAGGATATTATATTTTTTGCCATCTCGTTGAAAGTAAAGTGTTTTTCCAAAAACATATAAAACATAAAGCACCAAAACAGGCAAAATACCATAAAAATAAACGGGTGCTGTGGCCGATAAATAGTACAAGGGAGCCACCGCGGCAAATACAACCATAACCAAATGAAATACAATGATTACCCAGTAAATGAGTTTGTTGACATCCTTGGGGTATGTTTTAAACAAAAAGCCCCAAAAGCCAGAAACAGCTAAAAAGGTAAACATATATCCTAACTTATAAGAAAGTACATAATTGAAACCTGGAAAAAGCGTGTGAAAGTAGTCGGCCGTGAAAAACAACAAATGAAAACCATAAGCAAGCGAAAAGATTCCAAAATAAAGGCTCTCCTGTGTTCGCTGATTGAAAAAATAAATGATTAAAAAAAGTATGGCAGATAAAATAAAACAACCAATTACAAAATTTTGACTGGCCGAATCGCGCTGTACTTGAAGCGAAAGATAGCCTAGAGGTCCTATCAAAGGAGCACTTTTAAATCCAGCTTCAAACACATCATAATTTGCTACCTGTACTACTATTTCAAAAAAGGTTTCATTCTCAGGTAATGGAATCAGGCTAAACTTGCGTGAAGGCGTATAGCTTTTCTCCGTTTTGCCGACCACACCATATTGATCTACCAACTTATTGTTTATAAATATTTTAGCAGATGAATTAATCTCCGGAATCAATATTCCCAAATTGGGAACATCAGGACTTACCTTTATGGCTGTGTAATAGGTGGCATAGCCTCTATTTTGAATGGGAACACCTTCTCTTTTTAGTTTGTGCCAACTAAAACTCGTACGAGTAGGAATACCAACAACATCTTTAAACGATCTAATTTCAGCTGAAGTGTATAATTCATTAGGATACAGCATCCAATTTTTGCTCAAATCTACAGGAGTTTGTGTATAAAAATTATGCGATTCGAGATTGAGTACTTTGAACGCATGAGCTTCTG
>CAYZUZ010000155.1:0-4134 GCA_964481795.1 uncultured Cryomorphaceae bacterium | reverse complement strand
GTTGTTTGTCTAAGAACGCTAAAAATTTACTGATTTTTTCAGCATTTTGATTGCCTTTGATGAGGTAGGTTTTGTAAATTCCTACTGGGTTTTTACGGGCATCTTCAAAATACTTTTTAAATTCTTGCAAGAGTTTTTCGCCATTCTGATAAGCTACTTCTATAGTAGAGAGTGCTGCTGTCTGATGGTGTGTATAGCGGTCTGTGATTGTGAGGGTATCCAATCCATACCTTGCAATCTGCACACCTGCACGCCCCGAGCCGCCTTGCTCGTAGGTAAACCCTACTGCCCCATTGAACATAGGGTACGTATCGCCATAGCTGGGGTAAAACAAGTCATATACTTCTTGAGTAAAATAAAGCCAGCCAGCGGCATCAAAATATTTTTTATGATTGTCGGCAGTAATCTGCTGAAAATTGCGCTGCCAAGTAGTTACATCTTCGTGGATAGGCTTGGCGGCAGGCCCAAAGAAATAAGGACTCATATAGCCCATTTCGTGCAAATCTACGTGTACGTGAGGTTTCCATTGCTGGTAAAGCGTGATGCGCTGTTGGTTTTCTACTTGTGTCTGCCAAGCCCAGTCGCGGTTGAGGTCAAAAAGATAATGATTGAAACGTCCGCTGGGCCAAGGCTCATCATGCTCCTGGGCGAGTGGATTGGCATTGGGCGTGTAAGCCATTTTTTGTTGGTACCAATTGACATAGCGTGCATAGCCGTCAGGGTTTACACAAGGGTCTATCAGCACCATAGTTCCTTTAAGCCAATCTTCCATTTCGGGTTTGCTTCGAGTGGCTAAGTCGTACAGCATGGGTAGCACAGCGGTAGTCCCTGCCGATTCGTTGCCGTGTATGTTGAAGTTGAGCCATACAATCGGTAAGGCTTTGCCTTCTATGCTTCCTTCTTGAAAGCCTGCCAATTTTAGATTATTGGTACGGATTTGCTCTGCTTTGGCGAGATTGTCGGGGTGGCTTGCCATCACTAGCAGCAGTGGTCTGCCTTCGGTAGTTTGCCCATAGCGGATTAGCTGAAGGTAGGGTGAGTTCTCACATAAGTACTCCGTGTAAGCAACTACACGGTCGTGAAAAGTAAAACGACTTCCATAAGTATAACCCAAGAACTCTTCGGGAGATTGGAGACTTTGTGCTTTTAGCCCTAGCACAATTAAGAGGAGAGAAAACGAAAGAATTATTTTGTTAAAAATACGCATAGATACGAGGTTTTATTGATTTTGAGTTGCGAATTAAAACAAAAAAATAATATTCTTGCTATGCTTGATTTATCTTTTGATTTTTTTCTGAGCTATTTTTTCCCTCTGAGATAAAAAAATATTTTGAATGAATGGATTATTGTAATTTTGCTGCACAATGTAACAAGTACATAACTGATTTTTGAAAACTTAACACCCTATACTATGAAAAAATATTGGCTTATTTTTATACCATTGTTTTACACAATTGCTTGCCAACAAAATGCACAAAATAAAGATGCAGAAGATACTACCCACCAACATTCAGAAGAAGTAACCACTGCAAGTACAGCAGAAAACTTTGACTGTGGCAACTGCGGCATGCCTGCAAATGAATTTCCGCAGTTTCACGCCAAAGTACAAAACAAAGACCAAAAAACGGTCTGGTTTTGCTCTACACGCTGTCTGTTTATAGGTGCATTGAAGCCCAACAGCCCTTATGAAGGGGCAAGCCAAAGGCAAGTAATGGATTACTATGAAAATAAATTCATTGATGCTGAAAGTGCCATCTATGTAATGGGAAGTGATGTGCCTGGCCCCATGGGTGCTGACCTCATTCCGCACAAAGACCAACAAGCCGCTGAGGAGTTTATGAAAGAGCATCAAGGTAAAAAAATGCTCAAAGCTACTGAGGTCAATAAGGAAATTATTAAAGAGATGATGAAAAAATAAGAAAATGGGAAGTTGGGAGAGTGAGAATTAATAACTAATGACCAATGACCAAGAATAGTCATTAGTAGATTAGTCATTAGGAGAACCAATGACCAATGACCCAATTTTATGCTCATAAATTTTGTTCATTTCAAATCTATTCGTTTTTTTGCGTTAAAATCTTGATAAATAAATGGTTAAGCCTGCTGACATTTTTAAACTTCTAATTTTTGTCTTTGCTATTTTAAGCCTAGGGCTATTCTTACCCAAAGAAATAGCCCTAGGCGGAGGTTACAAGCTCAAGATTCCTCAGATTACATCAACTTTTGATTTTAGTAAGCCACGATACGCTGACATTAGCGACCTCACCAAAAAATTCGATAAAAAAACTTCTCCCATAAAAATAACTAAAGACAGCACCCAAGCCCAATCCAAAAAAGAAAATACCAAACGCTATGTGCCAGACTCGCTGCGCCTCAATGACGAACTCCGCATACAATACCCCAAAGGCAAAGAAAAAATATTGTATCCTTTCTTCAAGCAACTCAAAAGCTTAGAAACTGGTGAAAACAAACACATTCGCGTACTACACTTTGGCGACTCGCAGCTAGAAGGCGACCGCATTACGGCGTTTTTGCGTGAGAAATTTCAGGCAGTTTTTGGAGGCTGTGGCGTGGGCATGGCTGCTTTGGTAGATAAACTTAACAGTAAAAGTTCTATCATACAAAAAACACCCAATCAATGGATACAAACACAGATGTATGGGCCTCAGTATAGAAGTGCTAACTCAAAATATTATGGAATTTTGGGCGATATTTATAAAATACCCGTTCCTGCTGAACCTACTTGGACAAAAGCGGCTGTAAGTTATTTTAAATCTGCTTATGCTACGCCCGTACAGCAAAAAGCAGAAAATATAAAAGTGCTTTACCGTAATCCTGATGCCCCCTTTGAACTAGGCATTGCTGTCAATGGGGGAGACGAACAGAAAATTAAAATAGAACCCAACAAAGAATTTTCAATTTATACACATACACTAGAAACACCTTTTGAGCAAGCACAAATTAGCTTTGCTACGGGTTCGGCAAGCCCAGAGGTATATGGCGTAGCTCTAGACTGCAATCGTGGAATTACTTTTGATAATATACCCTTGAGGGGTAGCTCGGGTGTGGACTTTGTGCGTACAGATGAAAAACATTTTCGCAAACAGTTTGAAGAATTAGAGGTTAAATTTGTTATTTTGCAATTTGGGGTAAACATAGTACCCAGTCCCCAAGCAAGTTATGATTGGTATGAAAATATGTTTTATAACCAATTAATGTTTTTAAAAGGCTTAGTGCCTAATTTGAGTATTTTAGTGGTGGGTGTTTCGGATATGTCATACAATACTGGCAACGGCTACGAATCTTATCCTAATATAGAAAAAATAAGAAATGCACAGCGAAAAGCTGCTTTTAGGGCGGAATGTGCTTTTTGGGATTTGTACGAAGCAATGGGTGGGCATAATTCTATGCCAAGTTGGGTATTTGCACAACCTCAGCCCCTTGCCAACAAAGATTTTACACACTTTACAAGTAAAGGTGCAAACATAGTTTCAGAAATGTTATACAAAGCGATATTAAGCGAATACGATGAATTCAATACAGTACCTTATTAGTCTTTACATAAGCCTCTGGACTTCGGTAGCTTACAAGTATGTGGAGCAACTTCCAAAGCCCAAGCACACACTCAACCAAGAGTATAAGGCTTTTGTGAAATACCAAGACAACCAAATTTTCTCACCTTATAATGAAAGTACGTTCAAAGGCTTTTACAAATCAATGGATAATTTTCTGGGTAATCAATCCCAAAAGATTAATATTGTACATATTGGCGACTCTCACATTCAGGCTGATTTCTTTTCGCATAGGATTCGCTCACACTTCCACGAGGAAAAACTACTTGGCAATGGCGGAAGAGGCTATGTATTTCCTTGCTCTATGGCAAAAGCACAAGACCCCTACACCTTAAAAGTAAACTACACAGGTGCTTGGACAGGTTGCCAAAACATTAGCCTATCAAAAACTTGCTCTTGGGGGCTAGGCGGAATGACCGCTACTACCTATGATGTAAATGCTACTTTTACCATAGACCCCAACAGCCGAACTGAGCAAAGCTATCCTATCTCCAAAGTTAAAATATACTATGACGTAAAAAGCCCTGAATCCTATTTTGTAAACCTCGTAACACCCGAAGGC
>CAYZUZ010000154.1:0-4137 GCA_964481795.1 uncultured Cryomorphaceae bacterium | reverse complement strand
AGTCGTAGTTACCTTAGCAGCCGAAAAATAAAAGCATTATGTACGGAAACCTACAGCAGCAATTGCAAGCCGAGCTTCGAGCCATAGAAGAAGCGGGATTATTTAAAAAAGAAAGAATCATCACAACCCCTCAAGGCGCTGATATAAAGATATCTACAGGCCAAGAGGTGATTAATTTTTGTGCCAACAACTACCTGGGTTTATCCTCACACCCCAAAGTATTGGAAGCTGCACACAGAGCCTTGGACACCCACGGATTTGGAATGAGCAGCGTTAGGTTCATTTGCGGTACACAAGATATACACAAAGAACTTGAGGCCAAACTGGCCCAATACTTAGGCACCGAAGATACCATACTCTATGCCGCGGCCTTTGATGCCAATGGGGGTGTTTTTGAACCGCTTTTGGATGCCGAAGACGCGATCATATCCGACTCTTTGAATCATGCATCCATCATAGATGGGGTACGATTGTGCAAAGCCAAGCGCTTTCGCTACCAAAACAACGATATGAACGACCTTGAAACCCAGCTCAAAGCAGCAGAAGGCTGCCGACACAAGCTCATAGTAACCGATGGGGTTTTCAGCATGGATGGCTATATAGCCCAGCTGGATAAAATAGTTGCTTTGGCCGAAAAATACCATGCATTGGTGATGGTAGATGAGTGTCATGCCACTGGATTTATAGGCGAAACCGGCCGAGGAACCCATGAATACAACCAAGTAATGGGTAAAATAGACATCATAACCGGTACGTTGGGCAAGGCCTT
Organism: uncultured Cryomorphaceae bacterium; assembly: GCA_964481795.1. Taxonomy (GTDB): domain Bacteria; phylum Bacteroidota; class Bacteroidia; order Flavobacteriales; family Schleiferiaceae; genus CAYZUZ01. The sequence continues at coordinate 3,368 of CAYZUZ010000154.1, read as the reverse complement.
GGGAGGCGCTATGGGAGGCTTTACTACGGGCAAAAAAGAAATCATTGAAATGCTGCGCCAAAGATCTAGGCCTTATTTGTTTTCCAATTCATTGGCACCAAGCATAGTAGGAGCCTCTATAGCGGTATTGGATATGCTGAGCGAAACCACTGAGCTGCGCGATAAGGTCATGAGCAATGCGCTTTACTTCCGCAAGGGAATGACTGAGGCTGGTTTTGATATCAAGCCAGGCATACACCCCATTACACCCGTAATGTTGTACGATGCCAAACTGGCCCAAAACATGGCCGATGAGCTATTGAAAGAGGGCATTTATGTGATCGGCTTCTTTTACCCAGTAGTACCCAAAGACCAAGCGCGCATTAGGGTTCAAATATCAGCTGCTCACGAAATACACCATATCGACAAAGCCATTGATGCCTTTACCCGTGTAGGAAAAAGACTAGGCGTTATTTGAAAGAAAAAATAAAACAAGGTAAACAAAGCACCCCCAGCGATAGTGAGAAAGTTTCATGGAAAAACATAAAGTTTTAAACCCAAAAAATTGGAAAAATTACATTCTATTGCTATCATTGCCAAACGGATAAGCCTTGTAAAGCACACAACATAAGCGCAACTAAAAAATTAAAATTGAACCAATAAGGAAACTATTTCCATCATAAACATGAGCAATACATCTTACAAAGGATTTGGCACCAAGGCCATACACGGAGGATTGACCCACGACCCAGCCACAAGTGCTGTAATGACACCCATATATCAGACCTCAACCTACGCACAAGAAGCACCTGGTGTACACAAAGGTTATGAATACTCACGCACGCAAAACCCAACCCGCAGCGCATTGGAGGCCAACCTAGCCGCCATCGAAAACGGAAAATTTGGCTTGGCATTTGGCAGCGGTCTTGCTGCTATTGATGCCGTACTCAAGCTGTTGTCGCCAGGCGATGAAGTTATTTCTACCAACGATTTGTACGGAGGAACTTACAGACTATTTACCAAAGTTTTTGAAAAATATGGGCTTAAATTTCATTTTACACCCATGACGCAAGCCGCTGTAGTAGAGGCGCTGATAACAGAAAACACAAAACTTTTGTGGGTAGAAACACCCACCAATCCCATGCTCAATGTGATTGATATAGATGAAATGAGCAAATTGGCCAAGAAACACAATTTGCTGTTGGTGGTAGACAACACCTTTGCAACACCTTATTTACAACAACCGCTCAAATGGGGTGCAGATATTGTGATGCACAGTGTAACCAAGTATTTGGGTGGCCACTCCGATTTGGTGATGGGCGCACTTGTAGTGCAAGATGAAGCCTTGGCTGAGAAACTATATTTCATACAAAATGCCTCAGGCGCTGTATGCGGACCCATGGATAGCTTCTTGGCGCTTCGCGGTATTAAAACCTTGCATGTACGCGTGCAGAGGCATTGTGAAAATGGTGAAAAAGTAGCCCGCTATTTGCGCTCACACCCCAAGATAGAAAAAGTATTCTGGCCTGGTTTTCTTGACCACAAAGGTCATGAAATAGCCAAAAAACAAATGAAAGGCTTTGGTGGAATGATCTCGTTTACTTTAAAAAATGACTCCGTTGAAGAAGCCTATAAATTGCTCTCAGGCCTACAAGTATTTACCCTGGCCGAAAGCTTGGGCGGAGTAGAAAGTTTGGTGGGACACCCAGCCAGTATGACCCACGCAAGCATACCCCGTGAGGAGCGCTTGGCGGCAGGCCTTTCCGACTCATTGATCCGATTGAGCGTAGGCTTGGAAGACGACGAAGACATCATCAACGACTTGAAACAAGCACTTGAAAAAATAAACTAACACATGCGCAACAAAACCATAGCAGTGATAGGATTGGGGCGATTTGGCTCGGCCATAGCGCGCAAATTGAGCATGCGCGGTGCCGATGTGCTGGCGGTAGATATAGATGAAGAAAAAGTTGAAGCCATCAAAGATGAGGTAGCCTATGCCGTAAGTCTCGACTCAACCGATAGCAAAGCCCTATTGGCACAAAACATCCAAGATATGGATGCCGTTATTATCGCTATTGGTGCTGATTTTGAGGCGCTTGTGCTTACCTCTTATACCTTGCTGGAGCTTGATATCAAACGCATTATAGCCCGAGCACAAGACAGAGCCCAAAAGCAAATACTCGAAAAAATGGGCATCAAAGAAGTGCTTTCGCTGGAGGATGAGGTATCCAATAACGTAGCAGAGCAACTCATCAACCCCAGTGTTTTGATGTCGATACAATTGCCCGATAACTACGAAATAGTGGAAATAGTAGCTCCCAACAGCATTGTAGGTAGAACCCTGGCCGACATAGGATTGCGCGAAAAGTATAATTTGAACCTAGTAACATTATTGCGCAAGCAAACCGATGAAAAACATCACATCATGGGCGTACCCGACCCAAAAACCGTAATTGAAATAGCCGATATCATCATCATATTTGGAACCGATAAAAACATTGACCGATTTATTGAAATCAATAAATAATTTATGTACATTCACGCGCTATTTAACAAGCATTTTCAAATTTAAAAATCTTACAATAAAATCAATATGAGCAGCGAAAAAGATGCAAAATTGAAGGCCTTGCGCCTTACCATGGACAAACTAGACAAAACTTATGGCAAAGGTGCCGTAATGCGCATGGGCGATAAGCAAGTAGTAGAGCTCGAAGTAATACCCTCTGGCTCCATATCACTCGATGTAGCTTTGGGCATAAAAGGTTATCCCAAAGGTCGTATCATAGAAATATATGGCCCAGAGTCGTCAGGAAAAACAACCTTGACTTTGCATGCAATAGCCGAAGTACAAAAGGCAGGAGGCATAGCAGCCTTTATTGATGCGGAGCATGCCTTTGACCGTTTTTATGCCGAAAAACTGGGCATCTCTACCGATGAGCTCATCATTTCACAGCCCGACAATGGAGAGCAAGCCTTGGAAATTGCCGATAATTTGATTCGCTCAGGCGCTATTGATATTGTGGTAATTGACTCTGTGGCAGCACTTACACCCAAAAGCGAAATAGAAGGCGAAATGGGCGATTCAAAAATGGGATTGCACGCCCGCTTGATGTCGCAAGCACTGCGCAAGCTTACGGCTACCATTTCCAAAACCAATTGCTGCTGCATTTTTATCAATCAGCTGCGCGAAAAAATTGGTGTCATGTTCGGAAACCCCGAAACCACTACCGGTGGTAATGCTTTGAAATTTTATGCCTCAGTGCGCTTGGATATTCGCAGAAGTACCCAAATCAAGGATGGCGATACCATATCGGGAAACCGAGTAAAAGTGAAGGTAGTGAAAAACAAGGTAGCCCCTCCTTTCCGCTCGGCTGAGTTTGATGTGA
>CAYZUZ010000153.1:0-4188 GCA_964481795.1 uncultured Cryomorphaceae bacterium | reverse complement strand
AAATCTCAGCCCATTCAAGCTAAAAAAACACCTGTCAGCGAAGACCTCAGCGATCCTTTTGATAGACCTTTAGACGAAAGCTTAGCCGCAAAAAACGACAGGAGAAGAGAGCAATTGCGTGGTTTTAATTACCGATTCAAGAACAACCTCAACAATATCGAAGAGTTGATAAGCACGCCTGCTTATGCCCGTCAAAACATACAGATAGAATCCAATGAAAAGTACAGCAAGAGCGAACGCTTGAGTCGTACTACCATTGAAGGCGAAGGTAAAGATTTAGATATCAGAGGCAACAACAGCTTTTTGCACGATAATGTAGATTAAATAATCTTAAATATTGACCTCAAAAAAATCCGTTTTATTCAAATAAAACGGATTTTTTATTTATAATCTCCCATTCCCTTGAGCATTGATTTTATTTATATGCATGGTTATTATTTTTAAAATAATCAACTTATCTTTAGCGCAAATTTTTATTCTTATGAAAAAGTCATTCATTCAATTAGCTGTCGGTTTTATTTTTTTGGTAAGCATAGGTGCTTGCGATATTATTAAAGACCCTGTAAAAGACAGTGGAAATGGCGGTAACAATCCTACACCTGATAAAGCTGTAAAAAGAGTTTTACTAGAAGAATACACAGGACATCAATGCCAAAATTGTCCGGAGGCCATACAGTCGGCCAAGATTATGAAGGATTTATACGGTGCCGATAGAGTTATCATCGTAGCCATACACGCAGGAAACTTTGCCAATATAAATGCAAATTATCCCACAGAATTAAGACATCCGGAGGGCATACAGCATTATGAGTTTTACAATAAAGTAAGAGGTGTACCAGCGGGACTAATAAACCGAATAGACTATAGCACGAACAACGCTCATTTAAAAACACATGGCAGCTGGGCATCTATTGCCGGCTCAGAGCTTGAAAAGGAGCTTCTGGCAGAAGTAAGCATCGAGGCAAGTTATAACGCAAGCAACAAAAACTATTCAGCTGATATTAAACTAGATGCCCTCGCAAATATCGAAGGTAATTACAGCTTAGGACTTTTTGCAGTTGAAAACAATATTATCGCACCGCAATTGGATGCAAGTACACGCATAGAGGAGTTTAACCACAATTCTGTATTCAAAGGCTCAGCCAATGGGATTTTTGGACAAAGCATTTGGACAGGCACTACGGTAAATGGGACACAAACAATAGAGACACTTACAGGTACTTTAGGAGCTAATGTAGTAGCCGAAAACGTGTGTTTAATAGCTTTTTTGAAAAATGTAGACACCCACGAAATCATTCAAGTAAACCAAATAAAACTGATTGAATAAAAAAAGCCGAGCTTAAACTCGGCTTTTTTTAGTTTATTATAAGTTCAATTTCAGGCCAAAGTTTCTTGAAGTTTGAAAGAGATTTTTGTTGCCATGAAACCTCCTCACTGCCTACTATCGTTAAGTTGATAGAAGCCTTCTTTTTAAGCCCAAGTATAAACATAGACAAAGTAGTGATGCCTGAACTATTTAGGAATTGAAGCTCCTTAAAATCGAGATGAAGCCGATCAGAAATGCCTTCGCTATGCTGTTTCATAAAATCAGATACTTTATCGTACTCTTTCATATTAGCTAGCCTCATAGAGCCACCAAAAAAAATGGTTTTACTATCAGCATCAAACTTCATATGCGCGTCACCTATTTCAAAAGTCATAATGTTAAGGTTTTAAATATTATCAAGTAGAGAGTTACCAATTTGTTGGACGCAAATTAGTGAATGTAATAGTAAGCTTGTAAAAATATTTTATACTTGCCTCCTACCTCTACAAATTTAGCCCCCACTTTAATGGGGTAGTCTTTGAGCAAAAGTAATAGCCCTATGCCAGAATCTGAGTGTCCTTCTTCTTTTTGCATCAAAGTTTCCATATATATTTCATCTAAATCTTCTGCATTGAGCAATTTTTCCATGTGGGCTTTGTATTTATGGAAGTGCTGCTCAGTGGTTTCATTCTCTATTTCAGCCTTTAACACCTCATCATAAAGCTTCATGTGTAGGTTTACCTCTGCATCTTTTTTTACGGAATATTTTATTGCGTTCTCAATAAATTCATTGAGTACCGTAGAAATGGTATTTTCATGCAGCTCATGTTTATCTTGTGTATAAGCATAAAAAGCTGCTGCAAAATTTGCCAAAACGCCTACCCTTTTCCAGTAAGCACTCAAATCAATGGGCTTAAGTCGGATAAAAATATCGCCCTCAGCAGGAATAATTTCTGGTACTATATCATAGTGACCTATAATGTCGGTTTTCATAAGTTATGTTTAGTTTTTGGTTTCTATGTTGTTGTTATTCAGATTAATTCAATTTTCGCATGGCCATTACGGTAATATCATCAAGAATTTCTTTGTTGCCAATAAAGGAGTACACATCACGGTAAACGGCATCTACTAAAGCTTGAGTTCCTTTGGTGGCATACTGTTTAAATATTTTTTCCATGCGTTCTTCGCCATAAAATTCACCTTGGTCGTTTTCGGCTTCGGTAAGGCCATCGGTATAAAACATAAAAGTATCACCCACATGAAAAGGCAGACTTTTTTCTGAAACATATTCACTGATATCTTCGATGAGTCCTACGTAAATACCCAGATCAGCGGTAGAAATATTTTCTATTTGATTGGTTTTTAAATCGTAATACAAAATACTTTCATGCTGTCCGCATACCGTTATGGAGTCAATATTCACCTTAGCTAGGAGCAAAGTGAGATTCCTGCTATCATCCATTCGATCGTGAATACTGCGATAAAGCACCGTATTTACCCTATTGATAGCGTGAGTAAGTTCCGTTTTGATACCATCGGTAAGCGTGCGGATGGTGCTTTGGGCCATCATCATCACCAAGCCCGATTGCAAGCCGTGGTCAGTAACATCGCCCATAGCCAGTATAATAGAGCCATCGGCTTGTGGCAAACACTCATAAAAGTCTCCACCCACCTCCGTAGCTGGATCCATTCGCGCGGCTATTTCAACGGATTTTAATGCTCCAAGCTCTTCCAATTTAGGGAGCATCATTTTTTGAATTTTTCGAGCTACATCAAGCTCCATACCCATGCGCATATTGTCTTGCTCCAGTTTGTGTTTCTCTTGACTCGCTATATTGATTTTTGAAATAACCGCGGGAATAACGTCGGCTATTTTCGTAATTACATTTGATTCAAAAAAGACTGCTAAAAAAGCAATCAGGAAATAAATAAACCATACACTCACATATAAACCAAGGGAAAACGGGCGCAATGCATTATCCTTCAACTGACTAATTCTATCGCTAGCCTCAATATCGCCATTTTGTAGAGCCTGGTTAAATGCATTGATTTCGTCTTGCGTAAGCAAATGATATTCAAACCCATAGCCTCTTAAATGATAGGCTAAAAACAGGCTTACCATACTTAATACGAACCAAAAAATAGCCATATTTCTTCCTAAAACGATACCTACTGCAAACAAGACGGATACAGATAAACCAAAATCTACCAGCATACTCATTGCTGTGTTTTCATTTAAATGCACGATAACCAAGCAGAGTATCATTGCAAAAACCATAGTAACCCAAGCCGATTGTTTGTCTTTCTTTTGACTAAGTGGAATTTTCTCAGAAAGCACCTGATAGTTATAGTAAAATGACCATCCATTGATAATCAATAATATGGGAAAGAAAACCAAATCACGGGTGGGGTCGGGCAAAGTGCCAGTATTGACCAACTGAATAACAAGATGTAATACCAAAGCAATCAGGAATACACCGTTTACAGCCGTAAGAATTTTTCTTTTGGTATTTTTTCCTGGTTCTTCTAGCATTTGGCTAGCTTCTATCAATACATCCTGCTTTGCTTCCATTTTCATAATTTTTTATATACTCTGGTGTGTGTTTCAATGGAAATCACAGTGTCTTTATTTGAAAAATAAACATCTTGAGCTTTATTGAATTTATCTTTTATTTCATCCCTTTGCCCCATAAAAGAGAACATAGCCCACATGGTATTTTTACCTAATTTCATTTCGCCATTTTCAAAACTCAAGTCGCCATCCGAACCATTATTGTTGGCTACAACCTTGTGCGCGTGCAGCAATTCGAATCCCCCTTGGGCTGCCAAATAATCTAAGTCACGCATGATTCTTCTGTTTCCTTCATACATATCATCATGAC
>CAYZUZ010000152.1:0-4191 GCA_964481795.1 uncultured Cryomorphaceae bacterium | reverse complement strand
CCTTGCTAGTATTGCCAAATCAACTTATTGAATTAAGGAGTCGAGTCATCGGCTCCTTTTTTTTTGCTTTACCCAAAAGCGCTATATCTTTCAAAATAAATAGTTGATATATCGTACTTTAGCCTCATAGCTACATGGTTTAGTTGAGCTTTTATGTGATTCTTAAAAACATACAAAAGGTTCAATTACCTAAAACTTAAGCCATTTATAATAAATATATATACCTGATTTACAGCACGTTTAAAAAAATTTTTAATTTTTTTGTCTATGCTTGTAACGTTTTACCCAAAAACAGCCTATTGTGTATGAACCTAAGAAAATAATCGTTATGAATTTCAAAATTATACTTGCAGCAGTCAGTTTGGCAGTAGCTTTAATCAGTTGCGAAAAAGTACCACTTAAAAGTGAAGTATTTGTGCCTAATGTGCCCGACACAACCCAAGTAAGCGGGGCAAAAATGTCATTTAGCATCAATGGCGCTGCATCTTTTAGCTACTTTTCAAAAGGGTTTGGGTCGCTATGCCCTAACACTGTTATGCCAGGTACTTTTGTTTGGATATTGGCCACAGGCAACAACCTACAGTATGATCCTGTTACTCAGGATTTTGATCTGGACATAAATGACACAACTTTTGCCTTGGCATGGATAGCTAATGTTTCTAGTCCTGGGATTTACTCAGTTCCCAACCCCTTAACAGAAGCTGATTGTTTTATGGTTACACCAAGTTTTATAAGGTTTTACGACCCTTCACAAATCACGGTTAACATTGCAAGTGTTACAACGGATTCCATTTTTGGAACGTATTCAGGTTCATTGCCAGAATTGATTGATGTTCAATTTGACCCTACCACTGGCGCTCCCATTCCATTTTATTCAGGCGTAGTAGACTCTGTAGCTACTACCTTTAAGGTACAAAGAAACCCTTGCTAGCCGTTCAAAATCATCCATTAAAAGTGAGGAAGCAAGAAGTTGCTTCCTTTTCTATGACTTCAAAAGAAACCTTTCAAGACATATTAAATGGTGCTCTAAAAAAGAAGCCCAAATATGAACGTATGCTGTACGAAGAGTTTGTGGGTTTGTCGTACCACCTTGCTAGGCGGTATGATATGAGCGATGATGATGCAGCCGACATAGCACAAGAAACGATGATAATAGCTTTTGAAAAATTGAAAAATTATGACCCTGAAAAAGGTACTTTTAAATCTTGGGTTTCAAAAATAACCATAAATGAGGCCCTTAGATTTAAGAAAAAAGTAAGCTCAAAAGTCTCATTAGAAACATTGAGCTCTTTTGAAAAATTATTAAAAACAGAAGATCAGCATTCAATCAACGAAGAAATATTGCCCAAGCTACAGCCTGATCAAAAAGAACTATACAAACTGTATTTTGAATATGGTATGAATCATCAAGAAGTTGCCGACAACCTGAATATAAGTTTGGCAAATTCTAGAGTAAAAGTACACCGACTAGTAAAGCAAATCAAAACAATATTTAAATGAAACCCTTAAATCCTAAACTCAATTGGGACGAATTTCAAAAAGTTCGTGCACAGCGCAAGCGTAAGAAGAGATTTCTAATCTTCTTGTATTCTGTTGGTATAGCCCTTGTACTTGGTTTTTCTTTTTCTTATATTTTCAATGGTAAAGCTACTGTTGAAAACCCAGCCTTAGAAAATACATCCAATACGCCCAATATAGAAAAAACCTCCTCTTTAAATAATAGGAATAACCTCTCTATTGAGCCAACTCAATCTGATAAAAAAATGAATTCAATAGAGGAGAATACGAAACCTATTGAAAATTCAAATTCTATAAAAAATTCAAGACCTATTAATAATGTAAACAAGTCTATGAATCAACAAAGCCTTTCAGCAGATAAAACTCCAACTGAACCTAAGCGTCAGGAGTCTCACTTTGCTGAAACCAGCACACACTCCTTATTGAAAAAATCCTTAGATGGCATTATCATATTGAACAACTTTGAGTGGAACGGAGCTTTGGCTACATACGCCTACATGGCTGATGCACAACAGAATGAAGAAGACAGCAATACAATATCGCAAACTAACACATCATTGCCCAAATGGAAGCTTCCTGTAGCACTGCAACTGCAATGGATGCCTTGGCACAGTGCAGAGTTGCTGATGCCCACCTTACCTGCATCCACTCAATTGCAATACGTAGCCATCAATAGTGTGAATGCGTCATTGCACCTTTATTTAATACAAAAAGAGAAATGGAGACTTGTATTGTCGCCACAGTATCAAGAACATAGATTCCAAACACACTACAACGCAAGTAAACAAAGCATAAGGTACGCACCCAACTCCCTTGTAGGATACGGAAGCATTGACAAGCTTGTATTCCCAATTTACAGCGATTCGGTTACAGGTTTTTCTGAATATTCTAGCATAAGTAATGGCACCTTTAGAGAGTGGACTCTTCCCATTGGTATAGAAGCTTTGCTGTACAGCAGAGGAGCAGTAAGGGTGTATACCACAGGTAATTTTGGACTCCAATACGTTGCCAAACGCCAAGCGGAATGGCTTGTAAATGATGAGCTTATGATGCTCAATGAAAACGCTCCGCGATTTGGCTTTCAGGCTGCTTTGGGACTATCCATTAAGTATCAGTTGAAAAATGTTTCTATCGGTATGCAGTGGCAATCGAGCTATAGAAGTGCTATTTTGAATCAGCAAAATTCATTCAGAAATCAAACAGGTGTTTTTGTAGAAATACCGATTTGGAGATAGCACAAAATCAAAGGTTTTTTGAGGAAGATGGTAGGGATGGGGGTTGGGTAAGGCGTTAGATCTTAGAAGATGTGATTAAGTACTTTATCTAAATTATCTATCCTATTCATTGTTGAGTTTATCATTTTTTATTACACCACAACGTCAGTTCGCCTAATAACTCAAAAGTACACCAATAAAAATATATATTTCTTTGTTATTTTGTTGAGCGGTCGTCATAGCATTCTGGCTAACACTTAAATATCCACTTCAAAATAATACTTTACTTGCTTAAAACCCGTCCACGAGAAGTAGGTTTCGCAGATTTGGCGTAGCTTCAATTTATTGGCTTTGTAGTTTTTGTCGCGAGCAAATTTTAAGGTAATATGCTGTACATACTCCTTATTAATTCTACTTACCGAAGGAAATTCTGGACCTAAAACCTGTGCACCTACCTCTTTGCGCAGCCTATCGGCCAAGGGCATCGAAGCCTTGGAGAGCAAGGAAATATCGGGATGTTTTACTACCAATCGCACCAATCGAACCCAAGGTGGGTAGGCAAAATTGCGTCTTTCAGCTATTTGATTCTGATAAAATGTTTTATAATCGTGCTCTTGCAGCCAGGTAAAAATAGGATGCTTATCGTTGTGTGTTTGTATCAATACAATGCCCCTGTCGCCATGTCTGCCTGAGCGGCCTGCTACTTGTTCTAGTATTTGAAAAGCTCTTTCAATAGCCTTGTATTCAGGGTAATAGAGCAGTGTGTCTGCATTGATGACTCCCACCAAGGCTACATTTTTAAAATCAAGACCTTTACTCAACATCTGTGTGCCTACGAGTATTTGGGTTTCGCCATTTTCAAATGACTTGATGATTTCGGAAAGTGCGTTTTTTCTGCGGGTTGTATCGCTATCCAAGCGTTTTACTGCTATTTCAGGAAAAATGCCTTGAAGCTCATGCTCTGCCATTTCGGTGCCTACTCCTTGCATTTTTATATCTAAGCTTCCACAGGCCTTGCAGGCTGAGGTGGGTTTTTCGGTATAGCCACAATAATGACATTTAAGCTCATGGCTGAGCTTGTGAAATGTGAGGCTTATATCGCAATGCACACATTGTGGTATGTGTCCACAATCGTTGCAAAGTATCATAGGTGCATAGCCCCTACGGTTTTGGAATATAATGGTTTGCTTGCCTTTGCTATTGAACGATCGTATTTTATCTAATAATATTTCAGAAAAATTCCCTTGTACTTTTTTCTTTTTGCTTTCTGTTCCAAAATTTATAAGCTCTATTTCAGGCATTTGAATGCCTTGAAAGCGCGTGGTCAACTCCACCAAGCCATAAACTTTTCTTTGGCAATTAAAATAAGTTTCGATAGAAGGCGTAGCAGACCCAAGCAAAGTTTTGGCGCCATATAGTTTGGCCAATACAATAGCAGCATCGCGACCGTGATAGCGCG
>CAYZUZ010000151.1:2054-4238 GCA_964481795.1 uncultured Cryomorphaceae bacterium | reverse complement strand
GTGCAAATGCAAAATGACACGGCCATTACCTATTTTCATAAATCGCTGAGCTACTTAAATGGCGAAAAACCCTCGAGCTATTACGTAAAAGTTAAAAAAAACCTAGGCAATGCATACCGCAATCATGGTTTGTTTGATCAAGCCTTTGATGCCTATTACGATGCACTTAAATTATCCAATAAATACAAATATATAGAGCAAGAAGCCGCGCTCTCGGGCGAAATATCTACCACCTATTCCTACCTCAACAAGCTCAACTATGCCGTAGAATATTTAGAAAAATCCATACATCTTTACAAGCAACTACAAAGCCTAGATAGCACAGCACTTTGGATATCGTATCAAAAATTAGCCAATATTTTTCTGCGGCAGAACAAGGCAAATCAAGCATTGTATTTATTTAACAATCACATACGCAAGCTAGAAAACACCCACCGTGCCGATGCATACTATTATTCTGTGGCCAATATAGCCCCTTATTTAGTAACGCAAGGTTATGCCGACTCAGCTTTGACCTTAATTCGGAAGGCCGACCGAGGTTTTTTTTCTACAAAGCAGGTTTATAACCTTCCTTTTGTGTACAGCAAATATGGCGAAATCTATCAACTGCTTGGATTAAAAGATTCTGCTCAATATTACTACAAAAAATCTGTGATAAATTTGAACACTTACACCCAAGGTTATTCGCTTGGTATATTGCTCGATTATTTTGATTTTTTACAAAAACAAGCCATGCATCACGAAATAGATACCTGGATAGATTACGCTCTTGCCCATTTTGATATAAATGATTTTCCACCTTCAGATGTATATAAATTTAATTTTTACTATGCTGAATATTTCTTTAGAAAAAACAATACAGCAGAAGCCTATATATTATTGAAACAAATTGTGGAAAAAAAGGAACTACAAAATGCCGAAGACAATGAATACGTGCTGAATGCGCTTTACAAAAAATATGAAATAGAACAATTGGAGTCCGAAAATAAACTCTTAGAATTGAAAGCCTCTGCTACTCAAAAAAGGAATATATACCTGCTTATTATCAGTGCTATAGCCTTGATGGCCAGTGTTTATTGGAACAGGAATAAAAGCCTTAAAGCTCAGCTCTTAGCCCTTGAAAAAAAAACAACTCGAAGAGAAATATAAAATCCAAGAGAAAAAACTACACGCCCACCAAGAGGAGTTGCTCCACATTGAAAATAAAAACCTGATTCTGTATGAAAAACTCTCGAAAGAGCAAGCCCTAGCTGAAAAAATAACCCCTCAAAATCCTGTATATTGGGAAGAAGCCCAAAGTCCTTTGCTCAAAAGTATACTCAGGAGGGCCTACGTATCAGACCCTACATGGTTTGATAACATCCGCAAGCAAGGGGGCTAAGCTTACAGAAAATGACATTGAATTTTGCCTGCTGATACGTCTAGGTATGAGCAACAAAGAAATTGCCCAGATCCTTAATATAACCCGCGAAAGTGTCTATACCCGAAAATATCGACTTGCCAAAAAACTCGAGATACACGACAAAGACGATTTTAATAAATGGTTAGTAAAACTTTCTGAAAGTAAGCTTCATTAATTACACTCAATCATCCCATCTGCAAGTGAAATTTGCTCGCAAAAAAATAAAATTATCTACCCATCCATATGCAAAACACACATTTAGAAAAATCAAACTATTTACTCGACCTACAAGCTGATATTGAAACGCTTAGACAAGAGATCATTCAGCACCCACTATACCCACAGATTAAAGACATCCGCGATTTACAAATCTTTATGAAATACCATGTATTTGCCGTGTGGGATTTTATGTCGCTGCTGAAAACATTGCAACGAGACCTCACATGCATTACAGTGCCTTGGTATCCCAAAGGCAATGCCTACACGCGTTTTTTGATCAATGAAATCGTAGTAGGCGAAGAGTCAGATGTTGATATGCATGGCCAAAGAATCAGTCATTTTGAACTCTATTTGCAAGCCATGAAACAATGTGGTGCCGATACCTCACCCATCGAAGATTTTCTATTTGAGCTCCTGCACACCCATCAACTCGAGCAGGCTTTGCAATATGCTCAAGCTCCTGAACCTGTGCAGGCTTTTGTAAAAAACACCTTCGAGGTCATTGAAAGCAACAAAAACCATGTACAAGCCGCGGTATTTACTTTCGGTCGGGAAGATTTGAT
>CAYZUZ010000151.1:0-1954 GCA_964481795.1 uncultured Cryomorphaceae bacterium | reverse complement strand
CATTTCATTTACACTGTGTTCAAGGTTTGTCTAGCTGCATTTTGCGTGGGTAAATTTTTGTAGAAGATTTGTCGTGTTTTTTGAGGCTTTCACAAGCCACAGTTTTAAGCTCTTGCGGCTGAATGCTTGTAATATTGCCTCATGAAGGAAAAAACTACAAACTCAAAAATCTACATTATTTATGACCTCGAAAAAGCGGCTATACCCTTAGCTGGTGCCGTGGTCAGGTTTTATTCAAAAAAGAAAAGAAAGGTGTCTAACATTACCTTTATGTTTTACAAGTACTTTTTTTTCTATAGGTACAAACTAACAAAAAATAATGTCATAAAACACATTTACTACGACGATTATTGAACCCTGATTGCACGTAAAACGACTATGCCCAAAAAAACTGAAGATTGTGTTTTGTCTACTTGGGGGTAGACTTTTCTTGAGGTCTCTCTGGCTCGTCTGCCAGAGAGATTTTTTTAACCCAAAGCCATGTTAAGAATTTGAACCACCCAGGCAGAACACAAGCAAAAGACATAGTCATCCCTATATTTGCTTGCTATGAATGGATGTGTAGTAAAATCAACCGGAAGCTGGTACGAAGTGCGCACCGAGGCAGGCGAGCTAAAACAAGCCCGTGCTAGGGGCAAATTGCGCCTGAGTGGTCATAGGCATACCAATCCTATAGCAGTAGGCGACCAAGTGGTGCTTCTAGATGATAAAGGTGTGCTTACCATAGCTGAGATAAAACCCAGACGAAACTACCTGATACGCAAGAGTGTGAATCTATCTAAAGAAACCCACATCATTGGTGCCAATATAGACCAAGCCATCATTGTGATAAGCCTCGTGAGTCCACCTACATCGCACGGTTTTGTAGATCGATTTATTGCCTCCTGTGAGGCATATGAAGTTCCTGTGATACTCGTATTTAACAAGGTAGATTTGTATGGCGAAAAAGAACAAGAAGAGCTTGCTTACAGAATGGCTGTGTACCAAAATATAGGCTATACCTGCTTGCAAACCTCGGTGCCCGCCTTGCAAGGCCTCACGGAACTAAAAGCCCTCTTACAAAACAAACTCACCTTATTGGGCGGGCATTCTGGCGTAGGCAAAAGCAGTTTGATCAATATTTTGGAACCCACACTACAACTCAAAACCGGACAAGTATCCGATTACCACCAAAAGGGACAACATACCACCACTTTTGCCGAAATGCATCCCTTGAGTTTTGGGGGCGATGTCATCGACTCTCCTGGCATCAAGGGTTTTGGCTTGGTAGATATGAAAAAGGAGGAAATAAGTAGTTATTTTAAAGAAATTTTTGAAGCCAGCAATGGTTGTAGATACAATAATTGTATGCACATAGAAGAGCCGGGCTGTGCTGTTCATCTCTTGGTGGAGACCGGAGAAATTGCTATTACGCGGTATAACAGCTATTTAAGCCTTTTGGAAGAAAACCACGAATCGAGTCCTTACAGATAATAACTAAATCAACTTTTGCCATGAAACTAAATGTTTTTCTATTGACCACGATTTTATATGTAGCTACATCTATTGGGGTATATGCTCAAAAAGAACCCTTTTACGAGGTGTTTTTTAAAGGAGTCACCTCCACTCTTACCAGCAACAATTATGGTGGCTTCAATATGCCCGGTGTGGGGCTTGGTGGGGCTTATGAGGAGGTATTGGCTGGTCCTTTTAGCTGGCGTGGCGAGTTGTATTTTGTACAAAAAGGCGACCGCGAGGTTCTTAGCAACGATCCTTTGGTTAACCAAAATTTTCAAGGCTATAGGGCTCGTATCAATATGATAGAGCTTGCTGCTTTGCTCAGATATAATTACACACCTTTACACATGAGTTTTGAAGCGGGTTTAGCACCTGGCATTACCCTAAGTCAATCAGAAAAAACCTTTCAAGGAGCCTCTGCCGCAGGTGCTTTTTCTACCTTTGCGCTTGCAAGCTT
>CAYZUZ010000150.1:0-4238 GCA_964481795.1 uncultured Cryomorphaceae bacterium | reverse complement strand
CAAAGCCATAAATCCTTTGCCGACAAACACAAACTGCCTTATCCCTTGCTGCCCGATACCGATAAAAAAATCAGAACAGCCTATGGCATTCCTACCAATATTTTTGGCATGGTTACCGGTAGAATCAGTTATTTAATAAACAAAGAAGGAATAATCAAATACGCCTACCGCGACAACCTCAATCCTACAGGCCACATAGAAGCCATGTTGAGATTGATCAAAGCTTAAATTATTTATTGGGCACATGCCACACGTCGGCCATTGAAGGCCGGGTGTGTCACCGCGCTTTCCGCTGCAATCTTTTTATAGCAGGTGGTCAAACGCCCACCTGCTATAAAAAGGATTTCCGCTACAATCGCTTGTGCATGGGGATAGGCTTAGGTAATTGGGTTACGCTTTTTAGCTGTTTATAAACCCAATCGCCCTGCAATTGCACAATAACCTCAATTACAATAATTTATTTCACATTTAAAGATTTGTAAACCCATATATTACGCCCTTTCAGGGCTTCTGCTTTTTGTCTTTCCAAATGTGATAGGGCGTTGCCCTATCCTGATGTATGTTGCCCCTTCAGGGCACTGAAAACCTAATCGCCCTGTAAGGGCATAATAACTTAGCGATGGGCATCGCCCATCGAACTGTAGGCCCTAGATTGGAAGCCCTATAAGGGCGCAATAGCCTCAATGGCAATAAATTAAACCTTATTGCAATCTGAATATCATCAGCTAAAAAACAACCACTTAAGCGCTTCTGGAAACTCTCTTCCCCATTCGCTTTCTGAGTGATGGCCTTCGGGATTGATGGATAATTTCGATTTGATGCAGTTGGAAACTTCTTGGTTGTGGTTGTGTAATTCATTTAAAAATCCTTCCATATTGCTGCCTTCATTGCCCCCGCCATACAAATACATTCGTCCGCAAAAAGGAGGTTTACTCAATCCAAAATCTTGTATAAGGTGAGGTGAAACCCAAAGCGAAGGCGAAAAAACCATCAATCGACTGTACACTTGCGGAAATTGCATGGCGGCATACAGTGTAATCAGTCCGCCCATAGAGCTGCCGCCAATTCCTGTAAATTCACGGTAAGGAATCGTTCTGTAGGTAGCATCTACGTGAGGCTTAAGCACTTCTGTCATAAAGCTTGCATATTCTTTTCCGAGGCCTTCGCCCAGCTTTGTTTTTTCTGAGGGCAGATACTCCAAAATTCGATCCTCGCGGGCATGGTCTATCGCTATGATGATTACATCGCCAAAACCCTCCTCTGCCAGTAAAGCCAACTTTTTATCTAGAGCCCAATTTCCAAAAGGTGCAAATTCGTCAAACAAATTTTGCCCATCTTGCAAATACAATACAGGATAATTCTTTTTGCTCGTATCGTAATCATAAGGCAAAAGCGCAGCAATCCTTCGGGTTTTTATTCCTTTGGGCATGGCCAGGTCTTCCAGTATTTCAATTTTTGGGAGAAATTGGGGTTGATGAGGTTTGCCTGTATTTTGCCACTGCGGCACACGGTCGCTTACCGTTTGTAAAAATTTATGCACCCTTCTGTTTTTCACCCTTTTACCTGCATTATTAAGTTCTTCATGATCCCAGTCGCCTTTTACATATTTGTATTCAAAGGTATCGGGGTGGTGTTGCTTCACTGTTAATTCAAATTCATATTTTCCTGCTTCTATTTTTTTCATTTCAAAGGAAGGGTCTTCTACCTGCCAATTATTGAAATTACCAGTGAGGTAAATGGGTCTTTCATCGTGTTCATCCGTTTCTAGATGAAATACGAGTATGTGTTTTTCTGATTTCAAGTTTTAAGAAAAAAGAGTCTTTGGTTTGTAGTATTTGATCACCATTGTGCGTTGGGGTATACCCTGGGCAGGTGCTGCATTTCGGCCAAAATATAACCTAGATGTTCGGTGTGTTTGCCTTGTTTTCCACCACTTTGATACCAATCGTCTTGAGGTTTTTTCAATGTGGCAAGGTTTAAAATTTCATCTACTTTTTGTATCCACAAAGTTTTGATGGTTTCCAGATCCACGGCAATTCCTTCAGCGGCAAGTTCTTGATCTACAGCATCGGAAGTGCACATTTCGCCAGTCCACATCCATAAGTCATTGAGGGCATCTTGCATTTTTTGGTGCGACTCTTCGGTGCCATCGCCCAAGCGAATCACCCACTCTGCGCTCCACTGCGCATGATAGGTTATTTCTTTAATCGATTTTTGAGCTATTTCTGAGAGTCGCGTATTTTTTGACTTACACAATGCCGTAAAGAAATAATAATTGAACGTATCGAATAAAAATTGCTTCATTACCGTATAGCCCCAATGACCATTGGGGAGCTCTAAAATCAGCAAATTATAGTAGCAATCTTCTCTGCGAAAAAAGGCCATATGGTCTTCTGTTTGCTCTTGCCCGTACATTTCAGCAGCGTATTGATAGAGCATTCTTGCTTGTCCTATTTGGTCCAAAGCCACGTTGGTTAAGGCGATATCTTGCTCCAGTTCAGGGCCTATGCCACACCATTCTGAGAGGCGTTGACCATTGATCATGGCATTATCGGCTATCCTGAGGGTGTACCGGAGCAATGCCGGGGCATTATGGGTATGTATGTTGTGCGACATGTTGAATCGGTTTTTTAAAATTTCAATACACTTGTCTTTTTTAAAGAACGGTATTGCTAGAGGCTCATTAAATAAGTAAACATATGCTTACATATGCCCTATTTCATCGGGGATGTCATAAAAGGTTGGGTGACGATATACCTTATCATCCGCAGGTGTGAAAAGGGGTTCTTTTTCATCGGGCGATGAGGCCGTAATAGAGTCTGAAGGCACTACCCATATGCTGATACCTTCGCTTCTGCGGGTATATACATCGCGGGCATTTTTGATTGCCATGTTTGCATCGGCTGCATGCAGGCTGCCTACATGCTTGTGGCTCAGGCCATTTTTACTTCTGATAAATACTTCCCAAATGGGCCATTGTTTATTTGACATTGTTAGGTGGGTTTTGGGGTAAAAATAAGCAACCCCGCACTTATCACAGTCGCGGGGTTGATATTTATAGATTTTAAATTTTTTTAAGCAGCATTTTCTTTTTGTTTGCGGGCTTGTTTTTCGGCATATGCACTAGCCGCTTCGCGTATCCAAGCGCCTTCTTCGTGTGCTTTTCTTCTGGCTGCAAGTCTTTGTTTGTTGCAAGGACCATTGCCTGCTACTACATTATAAAACTCTTCCCAATTGATGGGGCCAAAGTCGTAGTGTCCGCGCTCTTCGTTCCATTTCAAATCCTTATCAGGAATGGTCAATCCTAAATAATCGGCCTGTGGAACCGTTTTGTCGATAAATTCTTGACGCAGCTCGTCGTTGGTTTTTCTCTTGATTCTCCATTGAATGCTCTGTGCTGAATTAGGCGAATTTTCGTCGGTAGGGCCAAACATCATCAGCGAGGGCCACCACCAGCGGTTAAGGGCGTCTTGAGCCATGGCTTTTTGCTCGGGCGTTCCTTTGGCTAGCGTCATCATGATTTCGTAGCCTTGGCGTTGGTGAAAGCTTTCTTCTTTACAAATTTTTACCATAGCCCTAGCATACGGACCATAAGAAGTGCGACACAACATCACCTGATTGGCAATGGCAGCACCATCTACCAGCCAACCTACGGCACCCATATCGGCCCAAGTAAGCGTAGGGTAGTTGAAAATACTGGAATATTTTGCTTTTCCATCAATCAGATCTTGCATCATCTGCTCGCGGTCTATACCCAAAGTTTCGGCTGATGAATAGAGGTAAAGCCCGTGTCCGGCCTCATCTTGCACCTTGGCTAGCAGAGTTACCTTTCTGCGAAGCGAAGGCGCTCTTGAAATCCAATTGGCCTCAGGTAGCATTCCAATAATTTCAGAATGAGCATGTTGGCTTATTTGTCTGATAAGAGTTTTTCTATACTTTTCAGGCATCCAATCCTTGGGTTCTATTTTATTTTCCCCATCTATGTAGGCTTGAAAGCGCTCTTCCATATTCAAAGTCATTGCAGTCATAAGGCTTTTCGTTAAATTTTTGGCTAAAGTAATCAAACGGACTTAAAGTATAAAGTGTTCAGTAAGACAGGTTAATTTTTTTTGAGTACTGAGTACTGAGTACTGAGTGCTGAGTGTTGAGGGATGAGGGATGTTTTTAGAAAGTTAGATAGTTTGGTGGGGTTTTCATTTAAGATATTAAATTAAATGGTTGTCCGCTTTCATAAAGAA
>CAYZUZ010000149.1:0-4252 GCA_964481795.1 uncultured Cryomorphaceae bacterium | reverse complement strand
GAAAGACTGGTTGAACTTACGCCTGAGGAGGTTAATAAACGCCACGCTCTTTTCAACAAACTCACTCAGTATGAAATAGATTTAGTTTAAAATCAGCATAAATCATACATTTTACCAGGCAAACTCATAACAATGCCTTTGAGCTCCATCTGCATCAACTGATTAAATATAGAGCTCAAAGGCATTTTGGTTTTATATAAAATTTCGTCTAAGTGCAATTTACCCGATTCTTTTAATACATCGTAAATGATTTGCTCTTGGTCGCTCAAATCGTCAACAAACAAAGATTTTTGTACGCCTCTTTGTGGTGATTCTTCTAAGTCCCAGTTCATAGAGCGCACAAAAGCTTCTGAATCTGTGTAAATTGCTGCCTTCAACTGTTGAATAATCATATTACAACCCTCCGAAAATTCATCGCCCAAACGACCTGGCACGGCAAACACCTCTCTTCCATATCCAAAAGCCATGTTGGCGGTAATCAATGCACCTCCACTTTTGGCTGCCTCTATTACCAATGTAGCATCACAGAGCCCTGCAACTATTCTGTTTCGTTGAGGAAAGCGCTCTCGATCGGGCCTAGTACCTGCCGAGAATTCGGTGAGCAAAGCTCCTTGGATTAGCATTTTTTCGGCTGTGCTTTTGTGCAAGGCGGGATAAAGTCTATCGTGGCCATGCGCCATCACCCCTACTGTATCTAAACCACAATCCAAAGCGGCCTTATGTGCATAAATGTCTATTCCATAGGCCAAGCCGCTTACTATCAAAGGCTTATGAGGAGCAAGCGATTCAATTATTTTATTGGTAATGGCTTTTCCATAGGCAGTAGCATTGCGGGTGCCTACTATAGCCACGCTCCTATTCCAGTTTAAGTTTGTTTTGCCACGCAAATACACCAAATAAGGACTGTCGCTTACCGACTTGAGTTTTTTGGGAAACTGTGGATGGTCGTAAAAAAGAATTTGTACCTGATTTTTTTCACAAAAAAGCAATTCTTGTTCTATTCTCTTTTCAAGAGTAGCGAGTTGTTTCAGATTGGCATAAGTACCATAGCTCACGCCCTCTATGTTGAGCAGTTCACCTCGAGTTGCTTTAAATATTGCTTTTGCTTCATGAAAATGAGCCAAGAGTGTTTTGCTGATATGTGGGCCAATATTGGGCAAAAAATGCAATGCCAGCTTATAAAAAAGTTCGCTTTTTTCCATTCTTTAACTTCGTAAAACCTGAGTGCTAGTAGCCTGAGCCGAAGGGGTAATCAATAAATCTTGAATATTCAAATGCTTTGCTCGGCTAGCCATAAAATAAATAAGCTCTGCAATATCTTGAGCTACAAGGGTTTCAAATCCTTCGTATACTTTGTCGGCACGCTGTTGATCGCCATGAAAACGAACCTGCGAAAACTCCGTTTGAACCAAGCCAGGCGATATTTGACTTACTTTGATGCCATAAGGCAGTAAATCTTGTCGCATTCCTTTTGTGATGGCCTCCACGGCATGCTTGGTTGCGCAGTACACATGGCCTTTGGGATATACCTCCTTGCCAGCAAGCGAAGCAACATTGATAATATGCCCAGCACCAGAGGCAACCATTAATTTTGAAATAGCTTGCGCTGTGTATAATAAGCCTTTGATGTTGGTATCGATCATCTCATCCCAATCGTTGGTTTGAGCTTGGTGAAATTCATCGAACCCACGTGCAAGACCAGCATTGTTGATCAACAAATCTACTGTTTGAAATTCGGTGGGTAAATTTTCTATGAATGAAAACACCTCTTGCTTATTTCTGTGATCCAAGGTTTGGGTTAAGACTTGGGCACCTAACTGGGTAAGCGCTTCTTTTAAAGCATCTAAACGATCGCTTCGCCTCCCTGTTACAATCAAATTCCATTGATTTTCAGCAAATAAATAGGCACAAGCTTCGCCTATACCCGAGGTAGCACCGCTTATAAAAACTGTTTTTTTCATGTAGTAAAATTTCAGATGGCTAACCTAATGAAAAACTCCTTTTCTGTAAAGTAGTTTTCGCTAACTTTGAAAATCATTTTCACATAATTTTCTTTATGTATAGGCTTATTAATATCATCACTCTTTTTGTGATAGGTTTTTCATTTATTGCTCCATTAGGAGCCCAAATAGAGCAAAAAGAAATACAAGTAACTCAGGGTAAGGAGGCTCTTGTGGGGGCTACCGTTGTGATTTTAAACAGTGAAAAAAAAATAGTTCAAAGTGGCGTGTGTGATTCGGCCGGGTTTTTTAAACTCGATCTAAAACCTGGGCTGTATAAAGCCAATATCCAATTTATTGGTTATGCCCCAGCTACTGTTGATTTCGAAATAAACCCAACTAAGCCTTGGAAAACCTTAAAAATATCACTCTCCGAACTTTCTACCCAACTGCCCACCATCGTAATTACTGCCAGCAAAAGCGCTCAAAAAATAGAGGAAACCAGTGTTTCGCTCACTGTAATAAAACCCAATTTGATAGAAAACAAAAACCCAACAGACATACAGCAAACGCTACAACAAGTACCCGGTGTGAATGTAACCGACGGACAAGCCAACATCAGAAGTGGAAGCGGATGGAGCTATGGCGCTGGCACTCGGGTGCTATTACTCGTTGATGATTTACCACTTATTTCGCCTGATGCCAATCAGATACTTTGGCCCATGGTACCCTTTGAATCGATGGAGCAAATGGAAGTGATCAAGGGGGCTTCGTCGGCTTTGTATGGTTCTAGCGCTCTCAATGGGGTGATTAATCTGCGTACTCGAAGCGATTTTGAAAATAAAACTTGGGCCAATATGTACACAGGATTTCATGATGCTCCAGCCCGCGAAAGTCTTAAGTGGTGGGATGGATTGCAAGGCATCAGCGGAATTCAAATATCACATAGTAATAAAATCAAGTTTAAAGAAGAAAAGCAGTACTTCGGGTACTTATTTGGCGTGAATGCACTTAACGACCAAGGATATCAATACAACAGCCCCGACCAAAGAGCTCGTTTACATTTTAAATTAAAATACCACAATTCCAGCAGATTACAAATGGGTTTGGATGGCAATATATCTAATAGAGAAAGTGGTTCCGGAATCATTTGGCTGGATGGCGACAATGCCTTGATACCTTTAGATAGCAATGCTACCATTACCTCTGGCAATAATTTTTATATAGACCCTTGGCTACACTTTAATCATGGTAATAAAACCAGACACAAACACAAAATCAATGGGCGATTTTTTGTACAGAATAATCAATCAACCGACAATGTCAATGTATTCGACAATGCTGCTCAATCTTATCTAGGTCAATATCAGTATCAAATGATTACCAGAAAAAACACCAACTACAATGCTGGCCTGTACTACATGAGTGCGGAGAGTAATTCCGAGTTGTTTCAGGGTTTTCATACATCAAAAAATTTGGCAGCATACGTACAAGTAGATGGATCTTTTGAAAAGAAACTCCATTGGAGCTTAGGCGCTCGATATGAACAATTTACACTTGATGAACGGAGGATAGGTCGGCCTGTATTTAGAGCTGGGCTCAATTATAAAATTTTGCCTTATTCACATGTGTTTGCCTCTATTGGTCAAGGTTTTCGATTTCCGAGTATGGCAGAGGCATTTACCAGTACAAGCGTAGGTTCGGTCAATATTTTCCCCAACGAAAATTTAAACCCAGAGCTGGGCATTAATTATGAGATAGGCCTCAAGCAAGCATTAGCCATTGGTTCATTTAAAAGTCAAATAGAAGTTTCTGCCTATTTGATGGATTACAACGACATGATTGAATTTACCTTCAATAGGTGGGATACTGCGGGAGGTTTTAACCCCCAACAGCAGCTGGGTTTTCGTTCGGTAAATGTGGGCGCTGTGCGTATTTGGGGTATTGAGGCCACCCTTACAGGTATGCTCAAGCAGGGTAAAAGTGAATGGAGTTTTTTACTAGGTTATGCCTACTCCAATCCTAGAATTCGCAATCCGGATGTGCCCTATATTTTTAATGATATAACAGGGACTTTGCTCTCATACAATGAAATAAGCACCGACACCACTGGCTTGCTCAAATACCGCTTTCAGCACCAAGCCAAGGCCGATATTCAATGGCGGTATCGCAATTTCAGGCTGGGAGGAAGCGTGCGTTACAATGATTTTATGCGCGCATATGATATTGCTTTTTATCAGCTCCATCCGTTTATCGCTGATGTAGAAAAGATACACAAAACCTTTGAAAATGGAGATTTATTCATCGACTTG
>CAYZUZ010000148.1:0-4266 GCA_964481795.1 uncultured Cryomorphaceae bacterium | reverse complement strand
GCAATCCCAAAAAAAACCAAATCAAAAACCGACTTATGTCATTAAAAGTGGCCATATATGGGAAAACTTTTAGCTTAGAATCAAGGCCATTTATAGAAACCTTGTATCAGGAGCTTAAAATGCATGGTATAGAAATATATGTGTACAAGTCGTTATTTGATTTTGTAACCAAGAATTGTACAGAACATTACGAAGTAGATTATTTTGTAAATCACGAAGATTTTAAGCAACATAACTTTGATTTTGTTATCACACTTGGTGGCGATGGAACTATATTGGATGCAGTAACAGTAATACGAAACTCCAACGTTCCCGTTTTAGGTATCAATTTAGGTCGATTGGGTTTTTTGGCCAATGTGGCCAAGCATCAGTTGAAACAAGCCATTCAGAATTTATTGGAGGGAAAATACACCTTTTCGTCTCGTGCTTTACTTAATTATACCATCAATGCCCCTTTGCAGCCCGATTTAAACTTTGCCCTCAATGAGATATCCGTAAGCCGAAAAGACACCACCACCATGGTAAACATACACGCTTGGATTAACAATGAATACCTTACAAGCTATTGGGCCGATGGATTGATCGTAGCCACACCTACAGGATCTACCGGATATTCATTGAGTTGTGGAGGGCCTATTGTAGCGCCAGACAGCGAAAATTTTGTGATAACCCCGATTGCCCCGCACAATTTAAACATCAGACCTATAGTTATACCAAACAACAGTAAAATCCGTTTGAAAGTAGAATCGCGTGAAAAACAGTTTTTACTCTCTGCCGACTCACGCATATACGTATTGGACGAAAGCACAGAAATTTACTTATGCAAAGAAACTTTCCCAATTAGATTTGTACAGACTGAATTACAAACTTTTACAAAAACCCTAAGAGAAAAACTGTATTGGGGTGCAGATATCAGAAACTAAAGTGAATATGAAATTGCTACCACTGAATCTAAAGAAAACCTTACTTTCAATAGCAATAATCTTGCTATCGCAGATCAACCTAAAAGCGCAATATACAGGTTTTGGTGTAGCTGGGGGTATGAGTCATTTTATAGGTGATGTAGGTCATTATGGCATACACCTTCCCCAAGGTTTTTTTATTGGAGGAATTATTCAACAAGCTATAAATGAGCATTATGTAATCAATGCTTTTGGTAATTATGGAGAAATTGCCAATGATGATGCCTTGAGCAATAAAGCGTGGCGCAACAATAGAAACCTCAACTTCCGCTCCATGATTGTGGAAGCTGGTATGAGTATAGAATTCAACTTTTTTCCAATTAAACCAGGCACACGCGATAATTTTTCTCCTTATATTTTTGGGGGTATAGGCTTGTTTTACTTCAATCCACAGGGTGAATACCAAGGGCAATGGATCAACCTACAACCCCTTGGCACTGAAGGACAACGCACAAATTTGAATCCGCAAGGGCCTTATTCGCAAGTAGAATTTTCTTATCCATTTGGTTTTGGATTGAAATGGGCTTTAAATCGAACCGTGTTGATATCGGCTGAAGTAGGTTTTAGACCCACTGCCACCGATTTTTTGGACGATGTAAATGGATATTATGCCAACCCACAAGAATTACTCGAGCGAAGAGGTCCACTCGTAGCTGCCATGGCTGATAAATCTTTAAGCGATTATGATAAAACAGACATGTTGCGCGGCAACCCAAATAATAATGATTGGTACATTTTTTCCGGTATTAAAATCATATTTGCCCTATCTTCGTCCAAAGAACGCTGTAAAAGAGGTTGGTTTTAGAAATGCTTGATAAAGAAATAATTAACTCCGAAAAAATACCCAATCACATCGCCATTATCATGGATGGTAATGGTCGTTGGGCAAAGTCCAAAGGCTATATCCGTAGTTTAGGTCATGAAAATGGTGTAGATGCCTTGAGAAAAATAGCTACAGCTTCCGCTGAAATTGGAGTGAAATTTCTTACGGTTTATGCTTTTTCTACTGAAAATTGGAATAGACCCAAACTCGAAGTGAGAGCGTTGATGAATATTTTGGTTTCTGCCTTACACAAAGAGCTTAAAACCTTAATGGACAACAATATAAGACTGCACGCCATAGGAAATTTGCAGCAATTGCCTGAAAAAACTCAAAAAGAACTTCAAGAGGTTATCAATATTACCAAAGACAACAAACACATGGTGCTCACACTTGCCTTGAGTTATAGCGCCAAAGAAGAGATATTACAAGCTACAAAAGCCATCAGTGAGAAAGTAAAATCAGGATTACTAGATTCAAAAGACATTGATTTTCAATGTTTTGAATCACATCTTTACACACACAACATGCCCAACCCTGACTTGCTCATCAGAACAAGCGGTGAGTACAGAATTAGCAATTACCTTTTGTGGCAAATAGCTTATGCCGAACTCTATTTTTCTGAAAAATTGTGGCCCGATTTTGATCGTGCTGATCTCGAAGAAGCGATATTAGTATATCAAAAACGAGAAAGACGATACGGACTCATTAGCGAACAAATCAATCATACTTTGTAAAAGCATTCATGCAAAAGAAATTCTCAGGCAAAGAAATACATGCCTCTAAAAATTATACGTTTGTAAAGTTTAAAACTGCACTGATACTGTTGCTTAGTTGCCTTGTGACCACCCAAAGCCTATATGCACAGTCTAACCCCAACGAAATAAGCTCTGGCATAGAGTACGAAATAGGCGGTATTACAGTTTCTGGCGCCACTACCCTCGACCCCAACTTGATCATACTCATTTCAGGTATTTCTGTGGGCGACCGAATCACCTTCCCGAGCGATAAGATAACCAATGCCGTAAAAAACCTTTGGAAGCAAAAGCTTTTTGACGATATCAATATCAGCATTTCACAAAAAAGTGGTAGAATTATATTTTTGGATATAAGCTTGGTAGAGCTCCCAAAAATGTCAAAATTCTTTATAGCAGGTACCAAAAAAGGCAGAAGAGACGATATAAGAGAGGAATTGAAACTTACGAGAGGTAATGTGGTCAACGAAAATTTATTGAAAACCGCAGAATACAAAATCAAAAAATACTTTATAGACAAAGGTTATTACGATGCCAGCGTAAAAGTAGTTACTGAAAAAGACACAACCGAAAACAATGCTTTAATCATTGGTTTCATGATCAAAGAAGGCTCAAGAATCAAGATCGAAAACATCAATTTTATTGGTAATCAAAATTTGAGTTCAAAAGCATTGCGAAAGTCAATGAAAGAAACCAAAAGGCATAGATGGTACAATGTATTTAAATCTTCCAAATTTATAAACTCCAACTTTGACGATGATAAAGCCTCTATCATAGAGCGTTATAAAGAAGAAGGTTATAGAAATGCTCGCATATTAAAAGATACCTTTTACACCGTAGCCGATGGTAGAATAAATTTAGACATACAAATAGAAGAAGGTAACAAATTTTATTTCAGAAAAATAACTTGGTTGGGCAATACCAAGTATAGTACCGACATTCTCGAATCGATTTTGGGCATCAAAAAAGGTGATATTTATGACTCAAAAAGACTCAACGAACGTTTGTTTGTAGATGCCGGTGGCAATGATATCAACTCATTGTATCTTGATAATGGATACTTGTTTTTTAACATAACACCCGTAGAAGTAACTGTGGAGGGTGACTCCATCGACTTAGAAATGAGAATGCGCGAAGGACGACAAGCCACCATAAACAAAGTAACCGTAACAGGAAATGACCGCACCAATGATAAAGTAATCATGCGTGAAGTACGCACACGACCAGGTGATTTGTTTAGCAAAAGCAATATACAACGTACGATGCGAGAACTTTCGCAGTTAGGATTTTTTGACCCACAACAACTCAACGTAAACCCAATGCCCGACCCTGAAACAGGTACGGTAGATATCGAATATACCGTAACAGAGCGCAGCACCAGTCAGCTAGAACTGCAAGGTGGCTGGGGTGGAGGCTTTGGTATCGTTGGTACCTTAGGATTGAGCTTCAACAACTTTTCTGCGGCCAATATCTTCAACAAAAAAGCTTGGAAACCACTACCCTCTGGCGACGGGCAAACAGTAAACCTGAGGGCACAAAGCACAGGAAGATTTTTTCAAAACTACTCATTCAGCTTTACAGAGCCCTGGTTGGGCGGCAAAAAACCCAACTCGCTAACCGTATCGGCTTATCACTCAGTTCAGAACCTTACAGGCCGCGCAAAAGGCGACCCCGCAAGACAAGCCTTAAACATCACGGGTGTTACCTTAGGACTAGGCAAGCGTCTTAC
>CAYZUZ010000147.1:0-4289 GCA_964481795.1 uncultured Cryomorphaceae bacterium | reverse complement strand
CATTGGGATCGGCACTGGGTATTCCATATTTGCGTATGCTGTGTGTTACATCAAAAACTACAGGATACCCTGTTTCATTCAAATGATAAAAACTCCTAGGGTCAACCACCATATCGTTGTAACCAAAGGTATAGCCTCTTTCTGTAAGTATAATCTTGCTATTACCCATAGCCTCTACCTTCTGAGCAGGTTTTACCATATTTTCAGGGGCTAAAAATTGCCCGTGTTTCAAATTGATGATTTTGCCTGTTTTGGCAGCCTCAGTTACCAAGGTGGTTTGCATACACAGGTAAGCAGGTATTTGTATGATATCCAATACCTCTGCTGCGGGTGCTGCTTGGTCAGGATAATGAATATCGCTGAGCACCGGAAATCCAAAGTCTTCTTTGATTCTTTGTAGAATGCGCAAACCTTCCTCCAAACCCGGACCTTGATAAAAATTAACAGAACTCCTATTGTCTTTTTGAAAAGACGACTTGTACACCATAGGCAGTTTTAACTTTTCAGAGATTTTCTTAAGCTGCTCTGCGGTACGCATCATAATGCTGTAATCTTCTATAACACAGGGTCCTGAGATTAAAAAAAGCTGGTCTGAACCAAAGTTTATTCCAGCATGTGAAAATATTTTTTTCATGTTTATATTTTTTTAGAATGGATGCTTTAATGCTTGATAGTGTAATCAAAATTTCATTTAGAGACAGTTGACTTTTCGTTTTTTGTCTCATTTGATTATTTTAAATTGCCATATCCTGGTTTTTTATTTAAAGAGCAAAAGTAGCCATGAATACAACAACGCAATGAATAGGAGTGGGGTGGCTGCCAAAAAAGTAGATAAAAATAAAAAATCGGTTGCAAATAAATTATTTACAACCGATTCATTTCATTGAGCTATGAAAATTACTTTCCTTTTTTGCGCTCTAATTTTTCTTTAACTCTGTTTTCACCATCTTGAATTTGCACTTTCGTGTTCGGATCTAAAGATTCTTCTACCACTTCTTTTACCTCTTGAAGAGCTGTTTTTGAATCAGATGTATTTACCGTTTTATCGGTTGCTGCTTCCACAGGTTTGTCTGATTTAGTGGTAGTTTGTGTAGCAGGCTTTGCTGCACTTGCCGTTTCTACTACTTCTGTTTCTACTTCCATTTCGGTGCTTTCAGTTTCTTCAATCACCTCTTCGGTAGGTGCTACCTCTTCTACTGCTTCATCGGTAGTTTCGGCTGTTGCTTCTTCGTTGTTGTTGCATGCAGCCATCATAGCCAATGCCACGAATGAGCTTAAAAATAGATTTACTTTTTTCATCGGTTAATTTTTTTTGGTTAATTTCCGAGGCAAAGTTATTCAAATATTTAGGCTGTCAAAATGTATTTGATTTTTTATTTCAGTTTTTTTTGAAAGCAACATGACCATTACACATTACTTTCGGCAGCCTATTCGTTTAATCTTTTTTTTTGCATGAGTACACAAAAATCATATTCGCTTCCCTTTGCCATTATCACCGTCCTTTTTTTTCTATGGGGTTTTATTACCGTGTTGGTTGATAGTTTGATACCTCGACTGCGTGAGATTTTTGAGCTCACGTATTTTCAGGCAGGTGCCGTACAATTTGCCTTTTTTATTGCCTACTTTTTATTTTCTATTCCGGCTGGTTTTGTATTGGGGCGCATAGGTTATCAGCGCGGTATTGTATTGGGACTTATTACAATGGCCTTAGGTTGTTTGCTTTTTTGGCCTGCTGCATCCTTGCGCAATTTTCCTATTTTTTTATTCGGATATTTTACTTTGGCAGCGGGCATTACTTTTTTGCAAGTAGCGGCCAATCCCTATGTAGCGGCCTTAGGATCAGAGCAGAGTGCCTCTAGCCGATTGAATTTGTCGCAGGCGTTCAATTCTTTGGGCACTGCCTTAGCTCCCATTTTTGGAGCTTTATTCTTACTTAGTGATACCATCAAAAGCTCCCATGACTTAGGTAATCTGGAGGCCTCAGCGCTCGAGGCTTATTATATAGCAGAGGCATCGGCAGTGCAAAAACCTTTTGTAGCTATTGCAGTGAGTATTGGTCTATTGGCACTTATTTTTTCATTAGTAAAACTACCTGTTTTGATCAGTGGTACTTCAAATAAAGGATATCGCGAGCTATTGCAACACAAAGGGGTGCTCATGGGCTCGTTGGGTATTTTTGTGTATGTAGGGGCTGAGGTGGCTATTGGCAGTTATTTAGTCAATTATTTTATTGATATGAACATGCCTACACTTATCATGGAGCATTCCTTTACCCGATGGATGGTGGATACAGCCCTAGGAAAAAGTCAAACCCCTGATGCAAAAGCTATTGTAGGCGTTTTTGTTGCATTTTATTGGCTCAATGCCATGCTGGGTCGCTTTATAGGCGCTTATCTTACCCAAAAATTTCCGCCTGCCAAGGTACTTGCTTCTTTTGCTTTATTGGCTATTGCGATGCTTGCCTTGAGTATGGGCAGTGTGGGCTTTGTGGCCATGTTCAGCATTTTAGGAGTTGGTTTGTTTAATTCTATCATGTTTCCCACCTTATTTACACTTACCCTGGAAGGACTAGGTCCACTGAAACCTCAGGCCTCGGGCATTCTTGTAACGGCTGTGGTAGGAGGTGCTATCATTCCACCTTTGTATGGTTTGCTTACCGATTATGTGGGTTTTAAAACAGCTTTTTTACTCTTAATAGCCTGCTATGCATATATTTTATTTTTTGCAAGGAGTAGTTTCAAACTGAAACAAAGCGTGTGATTTATTTATAGCAACAGGCTGGCGTCCTACGTTTAGGTATTGTTGAAGTGTTGAAGCGCACCGATAGTCCCAAAGTATTTCGGGATTGAATTATTAAGTCATTTGTCTCATCTCCATTTATTTCACTTTCAAACTTTACAAGAAAAAAATTTACAAATATCAACTAATTACTATCTAACTTAATACTCAGTACACTTATCAGCATTCAAATTAGAATTTCAAATTCCCCAACAGTTCGACCCCTTCAGGGTCGCAATACATTATCTATACCTAAAATCCACAGGTTCCGCAAGCTTCGCTTTCTACACCTGTGGCTACCCATGTTCGACCCTTTTAGGGTCATTTATTCATTATCGACACTTTTTAAACTTTTCACTTTCCACCCTTCGACAAGCTCAGGGCATCGCTTTCTACTTTCAAACTTTACAAGAAAAAAATTTACAAATATCAACTAATTACTATCTAACTTAATACTCAGTACACTTATCAGCATTCAAATTAGAATTTCAAATTCCCCAACAGTTCGACCCCTTCAGGGTCGCAATACATTATCTATACCTAAAATCCACAGGTTCCGCAAGCTTCGCTTTCTACACCTGTGGCTACCCATGTTCGACCCTTTTTGGGTCATTTATTCATTATCGACTCTTTTCAAACTTTCTCAAAAAAACTCACAACTATTAACTACCTAACTTTCCCCTTACAAATTCCCCTTTTTTGTCACGGTTTTATGCTGGCGCAAAAACACGCGCCAATAAAAATAAAGATTTAGGTAACATTCACCGTAGGACGATGCCCTATGCTATGATATTTCGCCCCTACAGGGCTTTAAAACAGACATTTAAACCAGATGATATGCGAAAATTTCGTTTTAAGTGGCTCAAGTTCAAAATATAAGCTCTTTATTTTTGAAAAGTCTAGCGTCGCCATGGTTATGAAAATAAATAGACGAAGTTTTTGATATGCAGCAGTTTAGCCATGTAACAGATTTTCTAGTTAATCATCTAATTTTTAAAGTTTATTGTAAAAAAAAGCCGCCTCACAATGGAGGCGGCTGAACCTAATTTTTAATATATCAAAAATATTGAATACAAAAAAGCAAGTTAATGATGCTTAGTACTAACAGCCATCTAGGTTGGCAATATTTGCACGATAAGGGTCTAATAATGTGCAATCTACAGAATTCTGACGCAAATCAAGTGTAGCTCCTCCGCCATTTTCCATAGCTCCAGGCGTTGAATCTTGTAGGGCTCCATTTTGCATCATGCTTACCAATACGCTTATATCGGTTACACCTGTTTCGCGTATATTTAAACGATACAATGCATTGAAATTAGAAAAGGTAGACATACCTGCATCACCAAAAGGTACAGAGCGCATGATGATTTCTTTCAAGCTTGTATTGCCAGCTAAAGGGCTGATGTTGGTTATCTGCAAGCAAGTATTGATGTTGAAGTAAGTAAGTGAAGTCCACTGGCTTAATGGCGACAAGTCAGAAACTTGAGTGTTGTTCAATCTCAAATACTGCA
>CAYZUZ010000146.1:0-4302 GCA_964481795.1 uncultured Cryomorphaceae bacterium | reverse complement strand
GCAGAAAACCATTCATTTTCACTATTATCAAAAACCACTTGTGTATTTCCATTGCTTCTGTAATACAATAACAATTCAGTACACGAAAAGCGATTGTGAAATTCAAGTACCGTTTTTTCGTAGCTTTCTACAGGGTTTGTGGTGCGCAAATCTAAAAGCATATCGTATTTAAGCCTTTGGTAACCCAATCCCGCTTTGATGCCAAATTTTTTGTAAATAGGAAGGTGAATTCCAATAAGTGGCATGGGAATCATGAAATTTTCTGCTGTATCATTTTCAGCCGTAAGCCCTATGAATGTGCCATCATTATAAAGTTTGGGCTCGGTATAAAAAGTTGATACTAAGTGAATCCTTAGGCCAATATAAAATTCAGGTATTTTTTGGGCAGAAATATTTTGAAAAAACACAAGATATAAAAGTATGAAAAAGGCTTTTTTCATAAAATAATTAATTTATCACTTTACCTCTTTCGCTTTCTTTAATATGTAATTGAAATCATTTACATTTTTGTCGTTCAAGTAAAATATACCCTTAAAAGTAACTACGTCATCTGTTTTATACCTGCGGTGACCCTTTTCTAATTTCAAACTAATGACCGTTTCGGGGCCTGCTCCGCCACAAAAAAAACATGCAGCAAATGGATAGGCAGAAAGAGCATACATACCTGCATCAATATCTATAGGTATAATATAACCTTTGATTTGTACGGTTTTACCACTAATTTCTTTGACCGAATTACCAAATGTAGGAAATAAAAACCAGCCTTCTATATCTTTATAATACTTCTCTTCAAACGTAACGTCTTGTAAAAAGCGCCAGTCAATTACTTTGACCTCTTGAGCTGTGAGGTTTAATCCCAATCCAAAAAGTGTGATTAACAATAAATTCTTCATGATTTTCAATGCTTTAACCGTGTAATTCAGCAGCCTCTAAGTAATAGATAAATCCACTATCAGGGTGTTTATTTAATCTTAAAATTCCTTTTACTATGATGAATTGATCTACCAAAAAACGACTTTGCTTACTCGCAAACTTGAGGCCAAGCACAGTTTCTATACCAGCTTTTCCACAAAAAAAACAATTTGCAAAAGGAGTTTTACTCAAGGCATAGGTGTTTTCTCCTACATCTAGTGGTATCACATAACCTGTAATAATCACTTCTTTGCCGTTTAGCAATTCCAAATCTTGACGAAAAGTGGGTGAGTAGTATCCGGGCATTGCAGGGTCTTTGCCTGGCAAGGTTTGCGAAAGTGTCATCCATGTTAATAGTTTTTGACCTTGAACATGAGATATATTCAAGGTTAAAATAAAAAACATACTTAATTTGAGTTTTCTCAATTTTTCTTTCCTGTTTTGTTTAGTACCGCAAGTACAATTACTGTTAAACAAATAAGGGCTACCACATATACAATTACCATTTTTCTATTATTTTAAAATTAGTTAATCTCAGGCTTCCATTATATTACCAATAGCGTGATCGTAAAGTTCTTTATATTCGTTTATTGTTCCCCATTCTTCATCATCTATGCGTATAGATCCTTTGGTTACATGGCCCAATAGGTCAAACTCTACGCCATTAAGCATCATAGAATCAATAAATTCGGCTTCTTTTTCTTGTTTTACTGTCACTATAACTCTACTTTGACTTTCGCCAAACAAGTAGGCATCTTTTCTGCTTTCAGCGGGTAATGTAATATCAAATCCAAGTCCGGAGGTGAATCCTTTTTCCGCCAAGCAAACAAACAATCCTCCTTCGGAAATATCATGTGCTGAGGCAATTAGCCCTTGTCGTATCGTTATTTTCAATTGCTCTTGCAAGGCATATTCCTCTTCGAGGCTAAAACTTGGCACAGGCGATTGATCTACACCCAGTATATGCACCAAGTATTGACTTGAGTTGATATCGTCGCGGCTACTTCCCAACAAAAATATCAAATCTCCTTTTTCTTTGAATGGTATGGTCGTTATGTATTTTTTATCTTCTACTATGCCCAACATACCAATGGTAGGTGTAGGAAATACGGGCTCTGTTTTGTCTTTTAAAACGGTTTGGTTATAAAAACTAACATTACCTCCCGTTACAGGTGTACCAAATTTTTCACAAGCTTTGCCCATGCCTTTTATAGCGCCTACAAATTGCCAGTAAACTTCAGGATTATAAGGATTTCCAAAGTTTAGGCAGTTGGTTATTGCCGACGGAAGGCCACCGCTTACCACAATATTTCTTGCGGCCTCACTTACTGCTATCATAGCTCCTGTTTCGGGGTGTGCATGTACGTATCTCGAATTACAATCTACCGTCATGGCGAGTGCTTTATCCGAGTTTTTGAGCAATACAATAGCCGCATCTGAAGGTGCATTGGTGCTCATATTGGCTGTGCCAACCATAGAGTCATATTGCTCATAAACAAAGCGTTTTGAGGCAATATTGGGTAAAGCAACCAATTTTTTTGCTATTTCTTTTAAATCCTTGGGCTCTGCTATACTGTTGATGTCAAATGTATAAAGCTCTTGAAAGTAAGCGGGTTCTCTCATTTCTCTGTAATATACGGGAGCACCACCGCCCAAAACAAGGCTTTGAGCTGGTAGACTGGCTATTTTTTCACCATGCCAAAAATAATTAAGTGTGTCGCCCTCTGTTACAACGCCAATTTCTACACAATTCAAATCCCATTTATCAAAAATATCAAGGACTTCTTGTTCGCGACCTTTTTTTACTACTACAAGCATACGTTCCTGACTTTCAGATAGTAATATTTCC
Organism: uncultured Cryomorphaceae bacterium; assembly: GCA_964481795.1. Lineage (GTDB taxonomy): Bacteria > Bacteroidota > Bacteroidia > Flavobacteriales > Schleiferiaceae > CAYZUZ01. The sequence goes on along the minus strand of CAYZUZ010000146.1, from coordinate 1,541 downwards.
CAAGGTTCCATATTTTGCTGTCGCAAAGGCACTTTATCTAGCCAAACATCCATGCCATGCTTACCGGCAGCGCTCATTTCGGAGGTAGAGCATGTAATGCCTGCAGCACCCATATCTTGCATGCCTATGATAGCATCAGTATTGGCTAACTCCAGACTGGCCTCAAGAAGCAATTTTTCTTGAAAAGGGTCGCCTACTTGTACTGCGGGTATATCATCGGCCGAGTCTTCTGTTAAATCTTTAGAGGCAAAGCTCGCTCCGTGTATTCCATCCTTACCTGTGCTAGAACCTACGATAAACACCGGATTGCCAACACCTTCCGATTTAGCTCTAATAATTTTATCTACCTCTACTATTCCTGCGGAAAATGCATTTACCAATGGATTTTGCTGATAGCAATCGTCAAAGTAAACTTCGCCACCCACTACGGGTATGCCAAATGCATTGCCATAATCGCCAATACCTTTGGTTACACCTTTTAATAACCACTGGGTGTGTGGATTTTCAAGTTTGCCAAATCTCAACGAATTGAGTTGAGCGATAGGGCGTGCTCCCATGGTAAAGATATCGCGATTGATACCGCCTACTCCAGTAGCTGCTCCTTGGTAAGGCTCCAATGCCGAAGGGTGATTGTGCGATTCGATTTTAAATGCGCATCCCAAGCCATCTCCAATATCTACTAAGCCTGCGTTTTCTTCTCCGGCTTTTACTAGCATATGTGGCCCGTCTTTGGGTAATGTTTTGAGCCAAACTATAGAATTTTTATAGCTGCAATGCTCGCTCCACATTACCGAGTAGATGCTCAATTCTGTGAAGTTGGGCTCGCGTCCGAGTACTTCTTTGATTTTGATAAACTCTTCTTCGTTGATGCCTAACTCTTTTGCTAGGGTTGCATTAACTGCTGGATAAACTGAAGGATTCATATTTCCGTATGATTGAAGGATAATTAAAAGCCCAAAATTAAGGTGTTTTACCCATTTTATATCAAGTACGCAAATTAGCTCAGCTTCATGAATTTAGCATCAATAAACCTCTAATTCCATCTACTACTTTCAAGCCTTATTGCCTATTTGCGACCTTATCTTGGCAATCAAGCTCATGTACTTTCCTAAATAAATCCAATAAGCGCTTGTCTAATATAAAAATTTATCTTTATTTAGTGAAAAATTTATACGACGACCATGGTGCAAGAAGTAAGCAGCGGTATCAGGGTGCAAGTAAACCCTGTTTTTGAAGGAAGATACATAACCCAAAAAGGACCATTCTATTTATTCCAATACAATATCGAACTTGAGAATTTGAGTCCATATTCTATGCAGCTCATCAGTAGATATTGGCAAATCTATGATTTGGGTACAGAAATGAGCGAAGTAGAAGGCATGGGTGTAGTGGGATTGCAGCCTACTCTGATGCCTGGCGAGGTTTTTAAATACAGCAGTAATTGCTATTTAAAAAACGGTATGGGATACATGAGAGGGCATTACACCTTCAAAAGAGTTGTAGATGGTGTATCAGCTGAGGTTTTGATTCCTAAATTTCAG
>CAYZUZ010000145.1:0-4336 GCA_964481795.1 uncultured Cryomorphaceae bacterium | reverse complement strand
CCAGGGCAAGTAGATGCAGTAGCTACAACGGAATTAGTCAATTCGTTTGATATAATTCGTCCGCCATTAAGACCTTTGAATGATTTTCTCCTAAATTTTTCAGGACTTACTTATGAGTTTAAATGGAAAAAAGCCCTGAATGCAACCTCATTTACCGTGTTTATTGATGTGCTATACAATGAACAACAAAATGCAAACAGATCACAAATTGAAAGTAAACGAGTTCGTTTTTCTACCAATTATGTAGAAACAGATGAGGGGGTTATAGATATGGGTAAAAGTATTTCTATGAATGATTTATTCACAAGCTTAGAAAATCAAATCGCAACAGACCCTAATGTGAATCGCTATGTAAATAGAGTTGAAGTTAGCATAGTAGCTGGTCATACTGAAATTGAAAGATATGTTTCAATCAATTCTCCACCTTCAGGTATCAATCAAGAATTGCCCCTGTACACCAATGTAATCAATGGAGTAGGCTTATTCTCTTCAAGAAGAATAAATCCATCGCCTAAGGAACCTCCAAGGTTTTATTTTCTAGATGAAGCAACACGCCAAAGATTTGCCGCTGTAAATAGTTCAAGTAAATTTATGTGTGGTAAGCGTTTTGTTTACATCAATACCAATAACGATTCGTTGATTTGTGTGAACGGTAACACCGTTCCGCTTCAATGATCTTCAAGGCCTAGGGCTTGCATAAGCTCAGGATTGATGAATAAATAAGAATGGTGTATAAGATCTGATTTTTCAAAAAGTTTTATCCCTCTGATTTCTAGTGGAATAAATCCTGTATCGTCGAGTATTTTAATGCCATACTCAGCATCTTGGCTATTCCACAAAATAACTCCTTCACGCAACTCTCCTCCAGGTTCTAATCTAAATTTGATGATGTCCCACTCATATAAATGTTGATCGTTTTTATCTCTAAATCCTGTGTATTCATCCAATTGCTTGTAAGGAATTTCTCTGCCTGTCCACCAAAGTCCATTCAGTGAATAAAAAACATAATTTTTACTCACCTCGCGCATATAGCCTGTTATCTTCTGATCTATTCTGAGTCGATATCGCTTTTCATCCATATTGATTATCATTTTTTTTTCACTTATTCATTTTCCTCTTCTATTTGCGCTTGTATGCCCTGGTTCATAAAGTGTAACAAGGGCTTGACTGCCTCAAAAGCATCCATTACAAAATCAATAAAATTTGGCTTGAGCGCCTCTGATGTATCAAAATTTTTAACAGCAGTAAAACTTTTTAGCTTGAGATATTCTATGGCTTTGTGCTCAGCTTGGTAGCCTTTGGGCGGACGACTAAGCACCATATTGGGTTCACGATCAAGCGTTGACGGATAAAATTTCGTGAAGGAATCGCTGTTCACAATAGCCATAAATTCATCTGGATACACATCTATTTCTTTTCTGATACGCTTGAGTATATCGGCCGGAGGCATGTAAATGCCCCCACCAACAAATCCTTTTCCATCTTCATCATTTATATGTAGATAATAACTAGCGCCCATCATTTTTTTGCCACCTGGGGCAAAGCCAAAAGAAATATGTGTTTTGTAAGGAGTTTTATCAGCCGCAAACCTGATGTCTCTATTGATTCTGAAAATGCAATTTTTGGCTACGAGGTCATTAAGGCTTGAATCCAATTGTTTGATTTTTGTAAGTAGGTTTTCTGCCACCTGCAAATATTCTCTTTTGTATACTTCATATCTTTTCTTATTGGCTGTAAACCACTCTCGATTATTGTTTTCCTTCAGGTCGTTTAAAAACTCAATAGAAGATTCGGATATCATATGCTTGAATTTGTTAAAATTTGTATTGGGGTAATTTTACTTTGTAAAAGTAATAAATGCATAAGAATGTTTTTGTTAAGATAATGGAAGCTTCATGTTAAGGAGGATTTACGGTATCTTGTTACAAAAAATCACAAGATTGAGTATTTTTTGGATGAAAAGAGAAGTTTAATCCCTTACTTTTGCCCTTTGTATTAAAACAAACCTATTATTATAGCGCTATGAAATTTATCGTTTCCAGCCATACGCTGCTCAAGCAAATTCAATTAGTAAATGGGGTAGTAACCACCAATTCTACCATTCCTATCTTGGATCATATCTTATTTAACTTAAAAGAAAAGCAATTAAAAATTTCTGCTTCCGACCTAGAAACTACAATCTCTACCGAGTTTGATGTAGAAAGCAGTGATGAAGGAGACATTGCTGTTCCAGCCAAAATGCTTTTGGAGGTTCTCAAAAGCTTGCCAGACCAGCCCATTACGGCTCAGTTAAGCGATGATAAAAATCAACTGGAGCTTGCCTCAGAATATGGAAAATATTCTATTGCGGTGGTTTCAGGCGATGATTATCCTAGGCTTCCTGAAATAGAAGAACCCAATACCACAAAAATACCTGCGGAGGTATTGGCCATTGCCATACAAAAAACCTTATTTGCTGCTAGCAACGATGATTTGCGTCCTACTATGGCTGGAGTATTCTTTCAGTTGGCCTCTGATGGCCTCACCTTTGTAGCTACTGATGCCCACAAGCTGGTGCGCTATCGCAGAACTGATTACACCTCTGATAGCACGGCAGAATTCATCATGCCAAAGAAACCTTTGACTTTATTGAAGGGAATTTTAGCCACCGCAGATCTGGATGTAACCATTACATATAATGCACGCAATGCCCGCTTTCAATTTGAAAATACACAGCTTACTTGTAGATTGGTAGATGGTAGATATCCAAATTATGAAGCAGTTATACCAAAGGAAAACCCCAACAACCTGCGAATTAATAGAGCAAGCTTGCTCAGTACTGTAAAAAGGGTAGCCATATTTGCCAATAAAACAACCAATCAAATACGGTTGAAAATGGCAGGTACAGAATTAGCTGTATCGGCTGAAGATATTGATTTTTCAACCAAAGCGCATGAACGCCACACTTGCGACTATTCGGGTGAAGATTTAGAGATTGGCTTTAACGCTCGTTTTCTAGCAGAAATGCTAAGCAATTTGGAAAGTGACGGCATCTTGATGGAACTCTCTACCCCAAATAAAGCAGGCATTTTGTTTCCAGAAGACGGGCTTCAAGAAGGCGAAGAAGTTTTGATGCTTGTAATGCCAGTAATGATCAACTCTTAATTCAGGGTGAATCTTTTCATTGTAGGCGATGTACATGGATGTTATCATACGTTCAAAAGTATGATAAAAACACAATGGAATCCTGAGGATGAAATACTTATACAGGTAGGCGATCTTATAAACAAAGGCACTCATAGTCACAAAGTTTTGAGATTGGTTTTTGAACTACAAAAAAAATACCCTACACGAACGGTTTTTTTAAAGGGAAATCACGAGTGGTTTTTATACAATTATTTGAGCAAGTATGCCTTTACAGATGTAAAAGCACCTTTTGTACAAAATATAAAAGCTGAAAAACTAGGCATCACTGAACTCGAATTGAAAAATTGGCTACATAAAATGCCTTTATATTGGCAAAATGATTTTATGATGGTGTCACATGCAGGCTTGGTGCATGAAAAATATTTGCTCACCGAAAATCAGGCTCATGCAGAAAGCACCTTACATAATCGAAGAAAAATAAAAGCCAATATCAAGCTTCAAGTTGTAGGGCATGTGGTTCAAAATCAAACGGCAACCTTTTATGCAAAAGAAAACTGCTGGCGAATAGACACCGGTGCTTGGCTCGGTAAACACCTCACAGGTTTGCGCCTAAGCAGCAATGGTAACTTGATTGAAGTGGTAAAACAACCTACAGATCCTAGAGATTTAAACGCAGGAAAGCCCAAAAACAACTGGTTGCCTATCATGGAACTTTATAACGATTTTTAAGTTTTAACCCTATGAAATCAAAAACGAACCCCATTCAATTGGGATGGCGCGCCCCGTCCAATATTGCCATCGTAAAATATTGGGGTAAATTTGCAGGGCAGATACCTGCCAATCCATCCATTAGTTTCTCATTGAGCTCTTGTCACACAGATACAAAGCTCACTTGCTTCCACAAGCAATCTATACAAGATTTTCCTGAAATTAGCGTATATTATGAGGGCAAAATAAAAATGGAATTCTTACCGAAAATAGAAAGCTTCATCAAAAAGATTTTACCCGAAATGCCTTGGTTGACCCAATATAAATTAGAAATAGAAACCAAAAACACCTTTCCACATAGCTCAGGCATAGCCTCCTCAGCTTCAGGTATGGCCGCATTGGCTCTTTGTCTTACGGAATTGGAAGAAAATGAGTTAGGAAAACCCCACGTAGATTTTTTTCAGCGAGCATCCTACTTTGCCCGCATAGGTTCAGGCAGTGC
>CAYZUZ010000144.1:0-4392 GCA_964481795.1 uncultured Cryomorphaceae bacterium | reverse complement strand
ATCAATAATTTCTTCATTGTTGTGTGTGTTTATAAATGTTGTTATTTATTTTTTTGGAGTAAGTAAACAAAATTTCAACACAATCAAATCGAACCTTATGCCAAAGCAAAAAAAACAGCATATAATATTGAAATTCAATACATTGAAAAAAAACCAACAAGGTTGACATGTCCCAAATTGAGAAAAAAGAACAGAATTAGCCTTAAATTTATCCTAATAAAAGAATTAGATTATTGTTGTTCAAAACTTTCTTATCCTATCAGGATAATCAGTTATCAATCCATCTACCTGTAGTTTAAAAAGCCTATTGGCTTCTTGAGCTTCGTTTACAGTCCATGGAATCACTTTCATGTTGTGGGTGCGGGCATATTCCATCAAGGTGGAGCTTATCAAACTATAATGCGGGCTTAAAATTTTTGGGGTGAATTGAAGCTGTTTGATTTTTTCAAGGTAGTTTTCATTTTCATCTACCAGTAGCACCAAATCTACAGGTGCTTTAATTTGATTGAGGTAATTAAGCGAACGCACATCAAAACTTTGTAGGGTACTTACATGAGTAGCGTCTTTACGCTTGATAACTCCCAATACTAAGTCACAAAATTCTTCAAATCCTGGGGTAAATACATCATCCCATTCGGGCCTGGATTTTATCTCAATGTTGTAACGAATCTTTCTTTTGGGCTCATTTTCTTTGATCCAAGCATTTACGGTGTCTATCACTTCGCCCAAGCGTGGTTTGTAGGCCGAGATTCTCTTTTGCTCTGCAAATCTTGTATGAGGTAGCAGGCCACATTCTGCTTGTTGTATTTGCTCCATGGTAAGCTCGTACATATTGTAAGCTTGCTCGGTACTTTGGTAAATTGGATTTTTATTTGGGTCTAAGCAAATTTCGTGACTAAGCCAAGGTTCGTGCGATACCATAACTCTTTGGTCTTTGCTTATCACTACATCCAACTCCAATACATCTACTCCTAGCTCTAAGGCTTTTATAAACCCAGGAATTGTATTTTCTGGCATAAGTCCGCGGGCACCTCTGTGGCCTTGTATTTCAGGCGAATATTTTGCGCATGCACCCAACAATCCCATGAGAGCTATTCTCCAAATTCTAGCTTTCATTACTTGGTTTGGTTTTTATTCTTTGGCTTGTTTCTTGGCCTTCACCATGGCTTCCAGCATATCCCACATTTCCGGGGTTACTTGCTCAAGGAAGTTCATTTCGCCTGCACCTTGCAGCCATTCTGCTCCATCTATGGTTACTTCTTCGCCATTGATGTATGCTGCGTAGTCAGATACCAAGTAGGCTGCTAGATTGGCAAGTTCTTGGTGCTCACCAGGTCTGCGCACAGGAATTTCTTCTATTACTTTGAGTTTCTTATCTAAATCAAAAGGAAACAATCGCTTCCAAGCACCAGGTGTGGGGAAGGGTCCTGGGGCAATCGCTACCAAACGAATCCCATACTTGGCCCATTCTACGGCTAGGCTGCGCGTCATGGCAAGCACACCTGCTTTGGCCATAGCTGAGGGAACTACGTAGCCACTGCCTGTGGTAGCATAGGTGGTGGTGATGCTTAAAACCACGCCTTCTTTGCCTTCTGCAATCCAACGTTTGCCTGCCGCAAGGGTGCAATTTTTACTTCCTTTCAGTACTATATCTATTACGGTATCAAAGGCATTGGGCGATAATCGTTCGGTAGGACTTACAAAGTTGCCCGCAGCGTTGTTTACCAATATGTCCAAACTTCCTTCTACATCATAAATTTGATTCAAAACATTTTCAATAGCTTCGTAATCGCGCACATCGCAGGCAATAGCTACTACCTTGCCACTGTAGCCCAAGTCATTGATTTCTTGTGCTGTTTTTTCCAAAACCTCCAATCTACGGCTGTTGATATATACCGTAGCGCCAAGCTGTGCGAAGTAAGTAGTCATAGAGCGACCTAGGCCTGTGCCACCGCCCGTTACCCAGATGGTTTTTCCACTGAAGTGATTCTCTGGAAGTAATGAGTTTACATTTGCTTTGAACATTGTCATGATTGTAAGTTTTTATTAAGCTTGAATACCTTTTATTTGCTAAATGATTATTGAATGAATCTATTATTCTTTTTTAAATCGACACAAATGTCAACTAAAAACCTTTTACGTGGGCTTACATTATTCTTAATTGCCCCATTAATTTTTCAAAGCTGTAAAAATATGACCCAAGATGAATTGAAAGCTCCTGAGGCCAAGCGTGTAGCCAAAGTTTTGCAAACCCATGGCGATCAACGTATTGACTATTACTATTGGATGAATGAGCGCGACCATCCTGATGTATTGGCTTATATTGATGCGGAAAATCAGTATTTGAAAAAGGTAATGCATGCCACAGAACCTTTACAAGCCGAACTTTTTGACGAAATGAAAAATAGAGTTCCTGGCAACGACAGCAGTGTACCCTATTTCAAAAACAGCTATTACTATTATACCCGCTACCAAGAGGGTAAACAATATCCTTTGTATTGCAGAAAAAACAGCCTACAAGCAGAGGAAGAATTGTTGCTCGACCAAAATATTTTGGCTGAAGGCTTGACCTATCATGCCATAAGCTATCCACAAGTAAGCCCCAATCAGCAATATATTGCTGTAGGTGAAGATGCCGTTGGAAGAAGAATTTATATCATAAAAATACTCGATAGGCTCACTAAAAAAACACTGCATCAATTGGAAATAGAAGGCGATGGTTCTTTGACCTGGGCACCCAATAGTGCTTCCTTGTACTACGTGCGCAAAGACCCTGAAACTCTTCGTTCCTATCAGGTATATCGTTATGATTTGGCCACTAAGCAACACAAACTTACTTATACCGAATCAGATGAAACTTTTTCTTTGGGTCTACGCTTAAGTAAAGATGCTCGATTCTTAATCTTAACCTCCAACAGCACGCTTACTACCGAGTGTAGATATATTGATTTTCAAGCAAATAGTGAAGAACTCAAAATCTTTAGTCCAAGACAAAAAGGCCATAAATATTATATTCAAAATTCAGAAAATGAATGGTATATAAGGAGCAATATGCAGGCTGATAACTACAAACTCATGAAATGTACTTACCAAGTTACCTCTTTGGATTCGTGGAAACAAGTATTGCCACATCGCAAGGATGTATTTTTGGAGGGATTCTTAATTCAAAAAGGATATTTGGTAACCCAAGAGCGATACGAAGGTCTACCACGTTTGGCCTATGCAAGCCTACAAAATCTTGATAATCAAAAATATATACCCATGAGTGAGGCGGCTTACGATGTGGGCTTGGGTGTCAATTTTGAGGACAATAGTTCTTGGGTGCGATATGAGTATTCAAGCATGATTACGCCCCCCTCTACCATGGAGTTTAACCTAATTACCGAGGAAATTAAAACCCTAAAAACACAGAAAGTGCCTGATTTTGATAGCAGAAACTATACAAGTGAGCGCCTGATGGCTCCTGCTACCGATGGCACCTTGATTCCTATTTCCTTGGTAGGACGCAGCGATGTGCTCGAAGGAAAAACTCCTGCCCCACTATTACTATATGGCTATGGAAGTTATGGCTTTAGCGAAACAGCCGATTTTAATAGAAACATGATTCCTCTACTCAATAAAGGTTTTGTATTTGCTGTGGCACACATCCGAGGTGGCCAAGAGATGGGACGCACTTGGTACGAGCAAGGAAAATTATTAAACAAAAAAAACACCTTTACCGATTTTATAGCTTGTGCTGAGTTTCTGGGTTCAAAAAAATATGTAGATCGCTCGCGCATGTTTGCCTTTGGTGGCAGTGCCGGGGGCTTATTGGTGGGTGCTGTGGTTAATATGCGACCTGATTTATTCAAAGGAGTCATTGCCTCAGTGCCTTTTGTAGATGTAGTAACTACCATGCTCGATGAAAGTATACCCCTAACCACGGGTGAGTACGACGAATGGGGCAATCCGAACGACCCTACTTACTACCGCTACATGAAGAGCTACTCGCCCTACGACAATGTAGAGGCCAAAGATTATCCGGCTATGTTGGTAATTTCTGGCTATCACGATTCGCAAGTGCAATACTGGGAGCCCACCAAATGGGTAGCCAAATTGCGACACGAGAAAACCGACGGAAACCCATTGCTGCTCTATACCAATATGGAAGCTGGTCATGGAGGCGCCTCAGGCCGATACTCATACCTGAAAGAAGTGGCCATGCGACATGCCTTTTTGCTTGATTTGGCTGAGTTGATTGATTGGACGAAATATGAAAAAGAATAATTCAATTCCAATAGGAAACAAGAATAAATTTGAGTCAAAATAAAAAAGGCTGCCCCGAAAGAGGCAGCCTCTTTATTGTTTTATAAATCTGTAAATTAATATCTGTAATACTCAGGTTTGTAGGGA
>CAYZUZ010000143.1:0-4394 GCA_964481795.1 uncultured Cryomorphaceae bacterium | reverse complement strand
CAAACGGAATTGAAGTTAAACAAGATTTTAAATTAGAATCTGGTTTGGTTGACGCTTTTTTTATGTGGTTGTTTGGAGCAAAATCGGAAATGGAGAAAACCAATCAGTTAGGTTTAGAACTACTAAAGAAAGCAGTAGAACAGCCATAAATCAAAGCTTTTTTTTTAAAACTCATTTATCACACAGTGTTTGAAAACCTGTAGGTAAATGAGTTTTTTGTAGAAAAATTTTAGAATACGTATATCCTTAATATATCAAAAGTGTAAAACCCATGCCTACCCCTCGCGCCAACGATTGCAGCGGATATCCTTTTCTTTTTTTTTGTAATAAAAAAGAAAAGATAGGAGCGTAAAGCGTGCCCGGGCGCCCAAAAAATGCTTTTTGTCCTTATTTTTTTTACAGACTAAGGCCTCCATGCTTAGTTTTGGAAAGTTTAAATTTTTTCCATCTAAAAGCTAAGTAGTTGAAAATCATTAGTTATAACGTAAATGGCATACGCGCTGCGCTTACCAAAGGTCTTGCGCAATGGCTGCAAGCTGCACAGCCTGATGTACTTTGCATACAAGAAACCAAAGCCCAACCCGAACAAATAGATCAAGGGGTTTTTGAGGCTCTAGGCTACCATGCTTATTGGCATTCGGCACAAAAAAAGGGGTATTCAGGTGTAGGAATCCTTACAAGATTACAACCCAATCATGTGGAGGTGGGCTGCGGCATTCCATACATTGATGAGGAGGGTAGGGTGCTTAGGGCCGATTTTGGCGATGTAAGCATCATCAGCGTGTACATGCCCTCGGGTAGTAGTGGCGACCACAGGCAAGAGGTAAAAATGCAGTTTTTATCTGATTTTCAGGAGTATATAAATACCTTAAAGCAGAGCAGACCCAATCTGATTATAGCGGGCGACTACAATATTTGTCATAAACCCATCGACATTCACGATCCGGTAAGCAATGCCAAATCTTCGGGTTTTTTGCCAGAGGAGCGCGAGTGGTTGCAGGGTTTTGTGGACAGTGGGTTTATAGATAGTTTTAGGCATTTCAACACCCAGCCACATCAGTATTCGTGGTGGAGCTACAGGGCCAATGCACGCGCCAATAACAAGGGTTGGAGAATTGATTATCAAATGGTTACTAATAATCTGGAGGACAAACTTACCGCAGCCAGCATATTGCCTGCGGCCATGCACAGCGATCATTGTCCTGTAACTTTAGAGCTTAGCTTGAAATGATATTTCATGGTGAAAAATAAAAATCAGTAAGAAATGGAAAGTAGCAAAGATGAAATTTGGAGAATGTTTCTCTACAATTTGAGCCACGAAATCAGAACACCGCTCACGGGTATCATCGGTTTTACCCATCTGCTAAAAGAGTTGGATTTGGATGAAGAAGCCACGATGTACGTAAATAACATAGTAATGGGAGCTGACCGATTACAAAACACCGTTGAGAGCATCATGGATTTTAGCTTGATAGAGGGCAATACCAGCTTGAAGCCCAAACACAAGTATTTTTCGCCTTATGAGCTTTTGAACGAGGTGATGCCTACTATGGAAAGCAAGGCGCAAGTGAAAAATATATCCTTGCATACAAATTTCAAAAACCTGCCACTCAAGATGTTTTTTGATTCAAAACTTTTGAAAACCTTATTGCATCACTTGGTAGATAATGCTATAAAATTTACCAAATATGGTTCGGTATCGCTAGATTTGGAGGTGAATAATAAGGAGTTGAGCATAGAAGTGCGAGATACGGGTATTGGTATTCCTGAGGATTCAAAAAGTCTTATTTTTCAAAAATTTCAGCAATTGAGTACCGGTTTTGAGCGGCATTTTGAAGGAATAGGCCTAGGACTCACACTGGTAATAAGCTATGTAGATTTGCTTAGGGGAAGCCTCGAGTTGGAAAGTGAGGAAGGTAAGGGAACCCACATAAAATTAAAATTGCCACTGCCTGAAGCTACAAAGGCGCCAGTTTCCGTAAGTCAGAAATTGAAAGATAAAGTTTTAAAATTTGTGCCTCATATGCTGGTAGTAGAAGACAATCAGCTCAACCTACAGGTGATGAAAATAATGGGAGGCAATGATATACAAATAGAAGCAGCCTTAAATGCTGAAAGTGCTTTGAAAAAAGCCCAGGAAATAAAATTTGATTTCTTTTTAATCGACATCAACTTAGGCTCAGGCATGAATGGTATTGATTTGATGCAAGAGCTCAGAAAAATTCCTGAGTATAAACCGACCCCAATGGCAGCTGTTACAGCGTACGCTATGGCAGGCGACGAAGAAAATTTCATGGAAAAAGGCTTCGATTATTACTTGGCAAAACCCTTTACCAAAAATCAAATTCAAGAGCTCATCTTTAAAATGGCAGAACAGATATGAAACCAACAATCCACCTTTTTGATAGTGAATTATTGTCACAAGCATTTGATTTGATGGACTTTGGCGTCATGATTTTTAAACCCATATACACCGATAACCATGAAATTACCGACCTAGAATTTGTGTATTGTAATCAAGTAGCTTGTGATATATCCCAATTTTCAAAGGAGGAACTCCTTGGCAATGGGCTAGTACAATTGATGCCCGGAAACAAAGAAGAAGGTTTGTATGATAAATATGTAGAAGTTTATACAACAGGCGTCAAGTTAGATTTGGTTCAAGTATATGGCAAAGAGCGCATAGAATCAACGGTTTTTAGGATAAAAGCCAAGAAACTCAATGATTTGTTGATGGTTTATTTCAATGATATTAGCGCATCTAAAGCTTTGGAAAAGAAAATCAAAGAGCAAAAAGACTTTTTTGAAATGGCTTATGATTTTTCTAAAGATGCCCTTTTTATAGTTGAGGTAGATGAGCAAGGAATTTTTAGATATTCGCACACCAATATAGGACATCAAGAATCTACCGGAATACCCCTGAGCACCATACAAGGCAAAACCCCGGAGGAGCTATTTGAACCTGAATTAGGCAAAAGATTGGTGAACAATTACCAAAGAGCAGTGCGATCAGAGAAAGGTATTTCGTACGAAGAAACCATAGAGTTGCCTATAGGTACGCGATATTATTCTACCACGCTCAACCCGGTGCGTAATGAAGCAGGTCAGGTTATTTTTTTGATAGGTGTGGCCCACGATATTTCGCTGCGCAAAAGAGCAGAAGAAGACCTCATAATAGCCCATGAAAATCTGAAAAAAACAGCCGCTCAAAAAGATAAATTATTTAGCATAATTGCACACGACATGCGCGGACCTATCACCACATCGCAATCATTGATTGATTTGTTGATAGAGAGTTTTCCTTCGCTTACAAAAAGCCAAATAGAGCCTTACCTAAACTTAATCAGCGATGGCTTGACTCAAACCAACAATTTGATGCAGGATTTATTGACCTGGGCCATGAGCCAAATGGGAGGCTACCAAGTGAAGTGGGATATGGTTTTTGTAAACAAAGAAATAGAAAGCGTATTACACACCCTAAAAGGTCAGTCAGATGCCAAAAATATACAAATGGAATGGAAATGCGAACACAATGTAATTGCCCTGCTCGATGCCCATATGTTGCGTATTTTATTTAGAAATATTTTGAGTAATGCGATAAAATTTACCCCCAAAAACAAGAAAATTCAAGTGGTTTTGGAGAGTAAAAAACATTATTTTACCTTACAAATAAAAGATGAAGGTAAGGGAATGGATCAAGCCACCCTTGCCTCATTATTTAGTGCCGAAATGAACTCGGAGTATGGCACCGAAGGCGAAAAGGGTACTGGATTGGGCTTACAGATTGTTTATGATTTTGTTAAAAGGCTCAATGGCCATATCGAAGTACAATCAGAGCTCGGAAAAGGGACTACATTTACCTTAAAATTTGATAAAACAAAAAAAGAGTAACCTGCGAATTATTCGTGTAAAAACAGGGTGTTTACGGTTTAATCTTTTAAAAACAAATGAAATACATATGAAAATAGGCATTATTGGATCAGGTTCTATGGGGAGTGGCATAGCGCAGTGGTCTGCACAAAAAGGTTTTAAAGCTTTTTTGTACGACATTAACCATCAGGCGCTTGCAAAGGCCCAGCAGCAGATAGAAACCTCCTTGATTAGGCTAGAGCAAAAAGAAAAAATAGCACTGGGCGAATCGATGCAAATAAACAACAGGCTTACCTACACCGATATTTTAGATGATTTATCCGTTTGTGACTTAGTCATTGAGGCCATAGTAGAAGATATAGATATCAAGAAAAACGTTTTCGTACAATTAGAGGGTGTAGTATCAGATGAATGCATTATTGCAAGCAATACATCTAGCCTCAGCATCACTGCATTAGCAGCTGCACTTCAAAAACCTGAACGTTTTATAGGTCTACACTTTTTCAATCCTGCTACACTGATGC
>CAYZUZ010000142.1:2634-4411 GCA_964481795.1 uncultured Cryomorphaceae bacterium | reverse complement strand
CCCCTGAAACATTGAGAATATCTGCTCCGGCCTCAATACGGCTTTTGAAGTCTTCTTTGGGCGAAACTACTGTAACCACTACGGGAATATCAATTTTTTCTTTAAGTTTTTTGATGAGGTCGTTGGGGGTAGGCTTGTTGAGTGCCACCCCCAATGCTCCTTGAAACTCCGCATCCAAGGCCAGATACTCTACCCTTTCGCCACTCGTAATGCCACCGCCTACCCCACAAAAAATAGGCTTGTCGGCTGCCAAAATCAAGGCATGAGAAATAGCAGGTTGCGGCGTAAAAGGATATACCGCAATAATGGCATCGGCATTGGTGTTGCGAATGATGGCCACATCGGTACTAAACAAAAAAGACTTGAGGAGCTGGCCAAAAACCTGAATACCGGAACATTGTGCGATGACTTCGGGAACAGCTACAATATTTTTGCGCAGGCGGCTCTGGTAGATTGGAGTTTTGTGCATACAGCTTTTGCTAATAATTTCCTTTTACAATCAAGGTAGAAGGTATCTCGGAGAGCCAAAGGCTTTTATTTTCTACCAATTTTTTCCAAGTCGCCATACTAATAATCATCAGTCCTTGTGTGGCTAAAAAGGCTTTATCTACTGTATGTTCACTTAATAATTGTATATGATTGGGCGCAACTTGCTCTATCCAACGGATTCTTTCTTTGAGTTCGGCATTATTTTTCACCACGCCTGATATATCAAGTATGGTAACTTGTGCAGCAGCATTGTTGATAAGTCTTTGGGCAAAGCTTACCAAAAATTCATCATTCAGGCTTTCAATTACCATCAAAACGATCTGGGCACTCTCAAAGCCTTTGTCTATCAATACGCCCACGGTTACTTTACTTCGATACAAAATGGCGCGTGTTCGCTGGTCAAAAGGAGAATTTTCAAAAAAGCCTTCCCTGCCCGTAACCTGATTGACAATACTTTCGGGGTTTACGATGCGGGTAGTAAAGCCCAAAATCTTGCCTAAAAAGCTGCCTTCAAAAATAGACTGTCCAACGCCCACCAAAAGCAGATCATAATCGCCTTTGTTGGCTACTTCGGTGATGTCCGTATCTATGTCGTTGGAAGCCTTAAAAAGTGTCGTGATTTTTTGGTTCAATCTTTCCGCTTCCTGCACTATGGGCGTGAAACTTTCTTTTTCATATTGCTCAGCATTGATTTGGGTCAGTTCGTTGGCAGGTGTGAGGTGCATGGCGGTTACGGCTGCATTGCCGTTGAGTTTGCGCACAAGGCTGTTGGCCAAGCGTAAGAGGCTTTTACCGCGCTCAGGATGCCCAAAGGAAACAAGCACCTTGTATTTGCTTTTTTCGCTGATTTCTTGCGGTATTATTTCTTTTGGGGCTTTGAATAACCAGTTAATCAAGTCCAAGGCGGGGCCGGTCATAAAGGTAGTCGTGAGTGCCATAATGACCATCATGGCAAAAATTTCGGGAGTGAGCACGCCCAAATCATAGCCGATATTCAGCACCACCAGTTCCATTAAGCCGCGCGTGTTCATCAACGCCCCGATAGTGAGGCTGTCTTTCCAAGTTTGCCCTACAAATTTGGCAGCGATGGCACTCCCTATAAATTTTCCTACCACAGCCACCAAGATAATCCCCCCTGTAACTTGCCACAGATACGCATCATTGAGGAGGCCAATTTGCGTGCGCAAACCCGTAAATACAAAAAACAATGGCAAAAGCAGCACCAAGGCCACGTCTTCCACTTTTTCGATAAAAATATTTCTATGATATGCAATATAATCAAGGTAAA
>CAYZUZ010000142.1:0-2624 GCA_964481795.1 uncultured Cryomorphaceae bacterium | reverse complement strand
TATTTCTAAACTTCACGTTTTCCGGCATAATGGCTCCCGCCATAAAAGCCCCAAACAAAGCGTGAATCCCGATGACTTCAGTAGCATAAGCCGACAGAATGAGCGTAAGAAAGAATATGGCTACGATGGGTTTGCTCAAATTCTCGACCGTATTGTGCAAGTCGCCAATTCTTTTGAGAAAAGGACGAATCACTTTTATCATCAACCAAACATACAAACCCGCCAAAATAATTACATACAAGGCACTTACAAAAGAACCCGCTTTTACAATCGCAATCACCGCTGCCAACAAGCACCAAGCCGTAATATCGTCGGCAGCGGCACAAGTGATGACTACCGTTCCCAAACGGGTTTTGTGCAAATTTCGCTCTTGTACTATCCTTGCCAATACAGGAAAAGCCGTAATACTCATCGCAATACCCAAAAACAAAGCAAATGAGGAAAACTCCACACCCATCGGGGCAAAAGACCGATAAACAAAATAGGCCAAAGCCATTCCCAAAGCAAAGGGAAAAACAATACTTGCATGGCTAATCACTACGGCATCATGGGCTTTGTTTCTGAGCACTTTCAGGTCTAATTCCATGCCTATCACAAACATAAAAAGGATGAGTCCGATTTGGCTCAAAAACTGCAAATTGCCTAAAGAAGCTGTCGGAAAAAGTGCCGCCGAAAATTCGGGAAAATACATGCCCACCAAAGAAGGCCCCAAAACGATGCCTGCAATGATTTCGCCTATGACGGTAGGTTGGCCGATTTTTTTGCAAAGCCAACCAAAAAATCGGGCTGCCAATATAATCGTAACGATTTGTGCCAAAAGAATGGCCAAAGGATGCTGCAAGTTATGCACCAAAGCATCTACAAATTCTTCCCATTGGGTTTTGCCTGTGTTGGGCACTACAATGTTTCGCCCTTGTTCCAAACTTGCTCCCAAGCGTACAATCCAATACATCAAAACCGAAAATCCGCCAATGATGCCGACATAGAAAATGGTGTTTTTGAATTTTCGCATCGTTTATTCTCTTTTATTGTTGAAATGGTTGATTCTCAAGCCAAGCCCCAGGCCTACGTGCCATTTGCCATCGGCAGTGGCAGTTTTGGGATTGTAATACAGTGGAATCTGGAATGCCAAAGCCTTGTAGCTATAGGTAAGCCCGAAGCCTAAACTCGGCGTAAGAAAAGCGTTTTTGGGCGTGGATTTGTCTTCTTTGAAGCGCAAAGAAGGCATCATTCCGAAGAGGAACTTAGATTTTCCGTAAGTAACATTGATGTTTGGGCCCGTGAAATTTAGGTAGCCGCCTTCATCCACATAACCGCCAACGACAATTCCATCATAAAAAGTAAAGTTTACTTTTTCATTTTGGGCATGCGCACACCAAGAAAGCAAGCAACAGAGGCTTGCAAGTGCCAATATCTTCATCGTTGTTGCATTATTTACTTTGCAAAGTTTGGAAATTTAGCGCAAAGCAAGGGCGAATTTGAAGTAAGGAAGGCAAAAAGTGTAACAAGAAGGCAGAAAAATGTAATCAATCAGATGTTGAGTTTTTGTAAAAACTCGCTGCGGTAAGCATCGCTCAATGTCAAAACTAAATTTTTGCCACTTGAGGTAAGAATGGAAGTTGTAATTTCATCGTGCGAAAAAAACTGAACGGCATTTAAGGAAATAAGCTCCCTTTTATTTACTCTGCAAAATGATTGGGAGGGCAGAATTTCGCTTAGTTTTTCAAAAGTAATATTTTTCAAAATGAAGGCTTCCCCATCAAAAAGCTTGGCCACTTTGTCCCGACTGTCATTTTCTGAAACAGTAATGTAGCATAGTTTTTCAAAAAAAATGATGCTCTTTCCTTTATCAGTATTTACCTGAAAGAAGGTTTTTTCTACCACTTTTTGGGCGTTGGAAAGCTGTAAAATCACTTTCTGAACGGCTTGTTGCAGCCTCTCCAACCTGACGGGCTTTCTGATATAATCCACCGCATGGAGGTCGAAAGCATCGGCGGCGTATTCTTTGTAAGCCGTTGCAAAAATAACAGGCTTGCCTTGTAGAAGGTTGGCCACTTGCAAACCATTGATTTCGGGCATTTCTATATCCAAAATACAGAAATCAAAAGCTAAGTGCGCGGCTTCATCAAGCAATACACGAGCACTGTTAAAGGCTTTCAGCACTTCTATCTCCTCTATTTGTTCGCAGAGCAATTTGAGATACGTCAGGCTTGGCAGTTCATCGTCTAATATCAAGCATTTTAGCTTTGTGTTCAAGCAGGTTAATTTTTAGGTGTGCGATAAAAACATCGTTTTCTACAAATCTGTCCAATTTATAGTTTTCCTGATAAATAATTTTGAGGCGTTGTTCAAAAGTCTCTGTACCGATACCGCTCCGCTCCTTTTTCAAATTTGTTTTTTCCGAAATTTTGTTGGCAACCGTAAGCGCAAAAACGTGGTTGTTAAACTCAAAAGTAACCGCAATAAAGGCCTCTGGACTTTGCAAATCGGCGTGCTTGAAGGCATTTTCAATCAAATCAATACTAATCAACGGTGCCAAAAGATGCTGCTCAAACAAGGCTTCCGGCGAGTTGATTTTTTTCTTCACTTTCAAGTCAAACAAAGGGCTGAGCTTAATTTTATTG
>CAYZUZ010000141.1:0-4434 GCA_964481795.1 uncultured Cryomorphaceae bacterium | reverse complement strand
TTTGATAATAAGTGCCCAATGACAACATAAAACTCATCAGGAAATCTCTAGTAAGTCTATTGATCTCTGTTCCACTATCCGAAATTACATCTGCAGAGCTCTTGCGCGCTATGCCCAAAGTACCACCAAAGCGAACAAAAGGAGTAAAAAAGTAAAACTCGTTTACATGCATCTTGATAGCCAAAGGAACCTGCACATATGAATAATCAAGATTTACCTCGCGACGCTCTACTTGTTCAGAACCCGTTACTATAGGGGCAAAATAGGAAAAATTGGCTCTTTGCTGCCTAATGTCTAAACCCGTTGAAAAAGCATAGTTTTCGGCAAAAAATTTATCGTACATCAAACCGAAGCCAAATCCGGGGCGGTAATTGGAATTAATCACCTCATCTTCAAAAGTCAATTTATTAAAATTTAATGTACCATAAAGGCCTAATCTATACTTAGTAGTGAGTTGGGCATAAGTGCTACTTACGAGCAAAACAGCCATTGTGGTAAAGAGTACCTTAAGTTTATTCATAATGTTTGTAATTTTGACCTCAAATTTAGGGGAATCATTTCAATATCATAAAAAATTATCAAGTTGAAAATTAAGAGTTTACGAATATTTGCGTTCATCATTTTTGGTTTTTTGCTTCATCAATGCAATCCAAAAGAGGATCCTCATGTTCAAAACATAGAAGTTCAGGCTGCATTTTATCCCTTTGATCAAGCCCTATTTACCCTCGATACCCTACAACCGCTTCAGGCGCAATTAAACACACTTTCAAAAGACTATGCACCCTTTTTTATAGGTACCGAGGAAGTATTTTGGTCGCAGCAAATAAGGAGCCCTATGCTTCATGAGTTGAAAAAAAAGATAGATCAAGTACATAAAGACTTCACTCCCATAGAAAAAGAATTAAAAAAACTGATTCAACACCATCGATATTACACACAAGATACCACTTATTATATAGTATACACGTACATTTCCAATTTGGATTTTGAGTATCCCATCATCCTCAGCGGTGGTTTTGTTTTCATAGCCTTGGATTTATACCTAGGTGCAGACTTTATTGGTTATCAATCGCAGCCACAATATATTGCAAATACCTACGTGCCTCAAAATCTTACCTTGGATGTAGCCACCGCTTGGGTCAACCAAAGCATAGCCATGCCCAAAGAGTCTGCATTTATCGACATCATGATACAAGAAGGTAAAAAATTGTCCTTGGCTCACAGGCTTTTACCACAAAAAAAGAACCACGAAATGATAAAATACACGGAGCAGGAACTTGAATTTTGTAAAAACAATGAAAGAGAAATGTGGCTTTATTTTATAGATCAAAAGTATTTATTCAGCACCGATTACAATCTTCAACGTCGTTTTTTGTTGCCAGCACCCTTCAGTAAATTTGACACAGGTTTTGACAGAAACATTCCTGGCAGAGTAGGTGCATGGCTAGGCTGGCAAATAGTAGAATCGTATTGGAAACAGAACCCCAAGCTTACCTACCAAGAATTGGCACAAGAAACTGACCACAGAAAAATATTTAATCAATCTAAATACAGACCTTAATAATATGGCTACCTATAAATCCTCGGTAAATTTTGAAATAACGCTCGACGACAATAAAATTCCTGAAAGCATACAATGGTCGGCACGCGATGGAGGCATTGACAACGAAGAAACCAAAGCCATGCTCGTATCGGTATGGGATGATCAAAGCAAAACAGCCTTGCGACTGGATCTATGGACCAAGGATATGACCGTAGATGATATGAAGAAATTTATTCATCAGACCTTGATGCTGATGGCAGACACCTTGCAGCGATCTACAGATCAGGAACTTGCACCTCAAAAATTGCGCAATTTTGCAGATGATTTGGGCGTAGAAATGGGAATACTCGATCCGCGATAAACATAGAAAACATAATTGCCCAAGGCAAAAATTAGGGTTACTTTTGCCGCCTTAAAATTTGATAGATGATAACGGTAAGCAATGTGTCGTTGCAGTACGGCAAAAGAGTTCTTTTTGACGAGGTTAACCTAAAATTTCACGGTGACAACTGTTTTGGCCTCATTGGAGCCAATGGAGCAGGCAAATCCACCTTTTTGAAAATCATGTCGGGCGAAATAAGTCCTACAGCCGGATCGATACACCTAGAGCCCGGCAAAAGAATGGCAGTATTAAAGCAAAATCACTTTGAATTTGACAAGTGCAAAGTACTAGATACCGTAATCATGGGGCACAAGCAGCTTTACCAAGTGATGCAAGAAAAAGATGCCTTGTATGCCAAAGAAGATTTTAGCGAAGCAGATGGCATGAGAGCCTCTGAGCTGGAAAATATATTTGCCGAAATGGACGGATGGAATGCCGAAAGCGATGCAGCCTCGCTTTTGAGTGGCTTAGGAATAGAAGAATCGGAGCATTACAAGCAATTGGAAGACCTGAACGGAAATCAAAAAGTACGGGTATTGCTGGCTCAAGCCTTATTTGGCAATCCGGATATATTGCTGCTCGACGAGCCCACCAACGACTTGGATGTGCACACCATCACATGGTTAGAGAACTTTTTGCTCGACTTTAGAAATACCGTAATCGTAGTATCGCACGACCGTCACTTTTTAGATACCGTATGTACTCACATTGCCGATATTGATTATGGCAAAATAAAATTATATACAGGCAATTACACCTTCTGGTACGAGTCGAGCCAATTGGCACTGCGCCAACGTGCTGCTGCTAATAAAAAGGCAGAAGCCAAAGCAGCTGAGCTCAAGGAGTTTATAGCACGTTTTTCGGCCAATGCCAGCAAGAGCAAGCAAGCTACAAGTCGTAAAAAATTATTGGAAAAAATCAATATCGACGAAATACAACCTTCTACGAGAAAATATCCGGCCATTATTTTTCAACAAATAAGACAAGCTGGCGACCAAATACTTGAAGTAGAAAACCTATCGCTACGCGACGAAGAAGGCAATTATCTATTTAAAAACCTTAGTTTTAAAGTCAACAGAAGAGATAAAATATCCTTTATGGCCAATAACAGCCGAGCCATAACAGGATTATTCAAAATTTTAAGCGGTGAACTACAGCCCGACCAAGGCAACTTTGTGTACGGACAAACCATTACCAAGGCTTACATGCCCAATGAAAATATGGAATATTTTTGTACCGACGACAACCTGCTCGATTGGTTGCGACAGTACTCCGAAAACAAAGATGAAGTATTTGTGAGAGGATTTTTGGGCAAGATGCTCTTTAGTGGCGAGGAGATATTTAAAAGTGCTCGCGTACTTTCAGGTGGCGAAAAAGTGCGTTGTATGCTCAGCAAAACCATGTTGGCAGGAGGCAATTTGGTTATTTTGGAAGAGCCCACCAACCACCTCGATTTGGAATCCATTACCTCGCTCAACAATGGAATGATTGATTTTCAGGGAACCATACTTTTTACCTCCTTTGACCATGCACTCAATCAATCGGTAGCCAATAGAATCATAGAGATATTCCCCCATGGGCACTTAGATAAACTATTGAGCTTTGATGAATATTTAGAAAGTGAAAAAATACAACAACAGCGTCAAGAATTGCTTGAACTTGTTCATTAAGAAACCCCACCCATGATAAAAAAATGGGCATTGAAGGCAGCGGTACAGAAGTTTATTTCGTACCTACCGGCCTCCCATAAAATCAACTTTTTATTTCAAAAATACATTACCCGAGGCGTACAGCTCAGTGATGAGTATTTTTATGATAGATTGGGTCATGCACGCGAGCACATCGGATATTACCGTGTTTTTGGCGTGCATCAGATTCCCAATAAGAGCCTGGAATTAGGTATGGGCTGGTATCCTGTAGTGCCTATTTCGCTTTTTCTTTCCGGTGCTGAGGAGGTTTTTACTTTGGATATAGAGCAACTTTGCAACAAAAAAAGGCTCATCACCACACTCAAGAAATTTGATGAAGCCTACCACCAACAAAAAATTCAAGATTATTTGAAAATAGAGGAATCGCGCTGGGTGGCATTTCAAGAAGTTTTGAAACAAGCAGAGCAACTATCGTTTGAAACCCTGCTTCAAAAACTAAAAATCACCTACTTGATACAAGATGCAAGAGGTACCACATTCGGCAATCAAACATTCGATTTGATACATTCCAACAATGTATTTGAGCATATTTATCCTGATATATTAGAAGACATACTCGTAGAATTCAAAAGAATACTAAAAAACGAAAGCGGTGTACAGTCTCATTTTATTGATATGAGTGATCATTTTGCACATGCAGATTCACACACCAACATCTACCACTTTTTGCGATACAACAGCAAGCAATGGCAATGGATAGACAACAGCATACAGCCGCAAAACCGCTGGCGCATGCAACAATACCTCCTTTTATTTCAGAAGCTAGGCATCAAATTGCTGCATGAAACCCACAGACCGGG
>CAYZUZ010000140.1:0-4448 GCA_964481795.1 uncultured Cryomorphaceae bacterium | reverse complement strand
GCCTTTGATCGCGGTAATCCTGAAATCAATCTTCAACCTTTGGAGTCTTCTATACTTGCCAATCAAACCCGCGTGTTTCCCGGTAAGCAAGCCAACGAGGATATGAAGAGCAATGAACCTTTTGTATATCCCAACCCATATTATTATGGTGCTGCTTGGGAGGGTAGAAGTAATTTTCAGGAAGAAAGCCGAAAGTTGATTTTTGCCAACCTACCACGTAGATGTAAAATTTCGATATTTACTCCAGCGGGCGATCTGATTGATGTATTGGAGCACAACGAGGAGTATGATGGAAGTAGCATACGATGGTTCAGAACCTTTGGCAGTGAAAACCCTGAGGATAACCAATTCTCAGGTGGTGAGCATGCTTGGGATTTGCTCTCAAAAGATACTCAAATCATTGCAAGAGGAATGTACCTTTTTTCAGTAGAAGATTTAGACACAGGCAAGCGAAGTTCAGGCAAATTTGCCATTATTAAGTAAACCATTTTTTTTAACAATAAACAATAGAGAGACATGAGAAAACTATTCTTACTCGCAAGCTTAGCCCTCAGCTATATGATGGCAAACGCACAAACAACTCCGCCTTTCGTGAGTATTTCAAACATTCAATTTGTATCGGCTACAGATTTAGCCAATTGCGTTGATTCTTCGCAATACGAAGGTCAATTGGTACGCACGGTAGGTGTGGTTATTGTAGATGGCGGTATGATTGAGGTAGCTTCGGGTTCAGTGCAAGGCGGCTTACGTCCGTTTATGTACATTGTAGATACTACTGCCCAAGGTGCTATGGGTCCCTTCAAGGCTATAGAAGTGGGTGGTTTTTATCCCAATCCTGGCACAGGCCCTTTATTGCCTCATCCGGTAGCTACCCAAGTAGTAGCGGGCGATATTGTAGAGGTAACAGGTATTGTAGGCAATTTCGCGCGCAATACACAGCTTGAACCTCAAGCTTTTAATCATATTCAATTGCTTACAGCTACTGCTCCTGTACCACAGCCGGTACACGTAGGCATAGCTACACTCAACGACTCAACACGCGTAAACCAGTTGCCAAGTGGTGAGCAATGGGAGGGAGCTTTTGTTGAATTAAAAAATGTAACCGTAGTAAATGTTGATTTCTTTTCAGGTGGCTCACGCGTAAGTTTTGATGTGGTTGATTCTACAGGAGGACGTATCAATGTATCGGATCGCTTCATTGCACAAAAACTACCTTCTTACACGGTGCTCAATCCCAACTCACCTTATGCTACTGCTAATGGTGGCCCTGGCACAGGTTTGTTTGCTGCTCCTACAGTGGGCGCTCAGTTCAAATCTTTGAAAGGTATTGTGTTGCACAGTGCTAATGGTTGTACAGGAGGTACAGGTCGCGGCTTTGAGCTGAATCCATTCGACTCTACGCATTACGAAAAAGGTGCTACGCCACCTACCATTACCGGTGTAGAGCGCATACCCGCAGTACCTACAGCTACCCAAAGCCCAAAAGTTGAATTTACAGCCTTCGATTCTGATGGTCAAGTTACTGAGGTGAAAGTATTCTGGAGTGCTAATGCATCTGCTCCCGCAGCGCAATTTGATTCTATTACTGCTACTTTACAATCAGGTTCAACGGAAGAATGGGAGGTGAATATTCCTGCTCAGGCCAATGGAACTTTTGTACGCTACTACATCCGCGCCAAAGACAACGACAACAACGTAAGTGTAATGCCCGTAGGAGCTGGAACTAACACTACTTCTTTTTACCACTATACGGTGCGCGATGGTGGTATGGTTATCCCTGATGTTCAATTTGCATTGAACAATGGCAACTCACCTTATGTAGGTCGCCAAGTAAGTGTAAAGGGTGTAGTTACCGCTTCTACCAAAGATCAAGACTTGGGCTATGTGTATATCCAAGATCCAAATTTCAACGAATGGTCAGGTTTGTGGATTACAGGTACAGGTTTGTTTGACTTATTCCGCGATGAAGAAGTTACAGCTACAGGTATCATAGAAGAAACTTTTGGCTTTACACGCATGATTGGTGCTACCGTAACCAAAACAGGAAAATTAGATTCAAGCATAGTACCCGTGGTACTAAATCCATCAGACCCCAATATCGTAAACCGCCAGCACATGGAGCGCTACGAGGGTATGTTGGTTTCTTTCCAAAATCCAAATGGCAAGGTACATATTTCTAATCCTAATGTGTCTTTTGGTGATTATTTGATTGCAACAGACCCAGCCAATACCACCAATGCTACCAATGCATTTTTTGCGCAAGCAGGTCGTCAGAGCAACAGTGCCTTTAGTTCACTTTGGTGCCAATTGGTTACCGATACCAGTTTTGCTAGCAACTTGGGAACCATGAATGTACCCGCAATAGCTACCAGCGACACCATGACTTTTGACGCTATCAATGGTATAGTATACTGGGGTTTCAACAACTTTAGAGTATTGCCACGTGCCAATGATGATTTGATTGGCGCTAACTTCCCATTACTCCCAGTTAATGACAGACCTAAATCTACCATCAGTGTAGTAGAATTTGATAGGACTGCTCAAATTAAAGCGTATCCTAATCCAGCTGCTGATTTCTTGAGAGTAGAAATAGGAAACGACAAAAACTATACTTTACAAATTTTTGATGCTACTGGCCGCATGGTATTGGAGCAAAAAGATTTAAATACCTTTGCTGAAATAAGCTTAGCTAATTTAAAATCAGGCATGTATGTGATTCAATTTAAAGGGGCAAACAATGCTGCTGCAAAAACTCAAAAATTGATCATTAATAAATAACAGTTTAAAGAACCTCGGTACCACGGTGCTGAGGTTCTTTTTTTTTATAATAATTAGGAAAACGCCTCTATGCGAGTACTACTACGTCTTTTCTTATTCACCGTTATCATTTGGGCCATGACCGCCTCCTGTATGCGTGGCAATAAAGTGGAAAACCAAGCGCCCACCACAAAAATATTTTTGGAGAGCATCAATAGAACAGGCGATAACCGCCTCAACTCCAACGTATTCCTATCCTGGTTTGGAACCGATATAGACGGCTATGTGGTAGGATACGAAATCAGTTTCGACAATGTGACATGGGAATTTACTACCCGTACCGATAGTGTTTTTCGTTTTACTATAACACAAGGCAGCGATACCTCAGATATTGATTTTTGGGTACGTGCTATTGACCAAGAAGGTCTCAAAGATCCTCAACCGGCCTACCTTTCGGTACCATTAAAAAATACCCCTCCCGAAACCAGCTTGGATGCAGCCAATGGCCCAGCAGATACAGCCTTGATTGCCGCTACCTTTCGCTGGCAAGCTACCGATTTGGATGGCAATGAAACCGTGAATCAGGTGCGCATTAAAGTAAATCAAGGAGAATGGTTTACAATACCCAGAAATTCAACGCTTTTTTCTATCGTGTTGGACAAGGGTATGAGCGCAGGCATTCATGAGGCGCGAGTTTATATCGACAACGAAACCTCAGCACTTGCTGAAAAAATCACTGGCGTAAACTACAATGGTGAAAATGAGGTGTATATCCAAGCAAGAGATGTAGCCAACTCACAAAGCAATATTGATACCTCCGATCGCTTCGTATTATTGAATTCCAATTCCGATTTGCTTGTAGTAAGTGCACAGCCTGGCGGGCCCAAAGAAATTTACACACCCATACTCAATCAAATAACCACAGGCAACGGTGGCTACGATATCATCGATTTTACACAAGATGGAGGTAAGTATCAGCCTAAATTTTGGCTACCCACCATGCGCTTGATTCTCAATGAGTATGAAAAATTGTTTGTTTTTACAGACCCATCTAATTATACCAATCCGGCTACTGGACAAACAGCAAATATTTTGGCCTTTTTTGCTCCAGTAATTGCTAATTATAATGCTACGGGAGGCAAGAGTTTGATCACAACCACACTTACAGCCAATGCCGACCTTACGGCTTTGAGCATTGCCTATCCTATAGATGGTGTAGTAACCAGTGGTGGACAAGCTAGACTCACAGGCGATAGCAGTATTGTGCCACAAATGGATGCCAACCTCTACCCAAGTATGCGTCCGTCCTTTACCTTATCAGGCATAGTGCCCATAGTGCGCTCACCCGATAGCGAAGTGTTTTATCGCGCACAGCTTACCAAGCTTCAAAATTGGCAGGGAGATAACACAGTAGGCGTAAGGCGAAAAAATAATTTAGGACAAGTGCAGCAGGTTTTCTTTGGTGTAAATCTGCACCAATTTGCTAATGATGGAACGAAACTTCAAGAATTTTTAGACCAAATACTCAATGAAGACTTTGATTGGTAAAGCATGGGCCCAATGGGCTATCATCTTAATAGCGCTTGTGAACGTATTTGATGTGCAGGCACAGCGACAGCAAGGCACCGGAACGCTTGTGGGTAAAATAACGGATATTGCCGACGGTGAAACCCTACCCGGTACTTCAGTTA
>CAYZUZ010000139.1:0-4468 GCA_964481795.1 uncultured Cryomorphaceae bacterium | reverse complement strand
CGGTTTCTTTAAAAAGGATATTGGTTTCTCCAGTATTTGCCTGAGCTGTGTATAGCTCCAATTCGTTTTGATGACGATTCATTACATATACGCACAACTCACCCGGGTCAGAGGTCCATTTGATTCTGGGGATGTATTCGTATTCGCGATTGAGATTAACGGGTATATTTTTTTGCTGATTCAAACCATAAATAAAAATACGCACTTCGGCATTGGGTTCACCGGCTTTGGGGTATTTAAAACGACTTTGAGTAGGATACAATTCAGTGCCAAATACATCCATACTGAACTCAGGTACTTTGCTTTCATCAAATCGGTAATAAGCCAAATATTGCCCATCGGGCGACCATTCATAGGCTTTGTCAAATCCAAATTCTTCTTCATATACCCAATCAGAGGCTCCATTGATTATGGCATTTACTTGGCCATCGGTAGTAATGGCTTTACTCTCTCCTGAAGCCAAATCCTTGATATACAAATTATTACTTACAACAAAAGCCAATTTGCTCCCATCAGGTGAAAATCCTGCTAAGCTTTGCTTTGCCTCGGGATACAACTGCGTAAATGATTTATTTGCCACATCATATATGTAATAAAAGCTTTTAGAACTGTGACGGTATAAAGCCTCAGTTTCTGTAGCAATTAAAATTTTTCGCTCATCTTTTGAAAATTCATAATCGCGAAATGCTTTTAATTCAGCATTGTTTTGATTGGCTGTATTGAGTATTTCAGAAACCTCCTTGCCATCTTTATATCTGTATTTTTTGATTGAAACTCCTTCTTTATTTGCCTCTAAAAGGGTATAGTGTTCGCCATCGGCCATAGACTTACCGCCATCTATTCCGCTGGCAAAAAAGCTTCCCTTCAACCAAATATCGTCTAATGTTATTTCTTTCTTCAGATTTTGAGCCTCTGCTTGTATCGACATCGCACAGGTAATGGCTACCACAAAACACATTTTTATACATGTATTCATTTTCAACGGAATAATAAAATTAAGTAAATTAATAGAGCTTCAAAAGTAAGTGCAGGACCGCAAAAGCAAGAAATAAAGTTTAAAATACTGAAAAATTAGGGGAAACAGCTCACTTTAACATGAAAAAAGTCCGAACTTGAGGTTCGAGCTTCTTTTGATAGGTCAAAAATATTACCTGTTCTTATTTCGAGTTTTTTGCAGAGTATTTTCTAAATGGATTGCGGCTGCGCAAATCTTCCAGGCTGGTAGGTGCTTGCAAGTTGGAGTCATCAATATAATCCAAAGTTGAATTGAATGTAGTGTTGATAGATACTCTATTATTCAAATCATTTGCATTGATTACATTTTGTGTACTGAATGCAAAGTTGTAATTGGTATTGCTGGTTTTAGTTACGATTACTGCACCCGTGCTGTTTTCATCAGCAGCGTAAGAAGCTTCAACTTCTTCATCACTCAAGTCGGCATTTACAAAATATATGCACTCATCATATCCTGCATCGCCATCAAAGTTATAGCTAAAAGAGTGTGTTCCAGTATTTAAACCAGGACCCTGATCACTAAACAAGTCGTACATCTGAACATCTCCTTGTCCTTCAAAACGCATAGAATCTAAATTGATGCTTACGCCTTCGCCATAAAATACTACTAACGAATAATGAGTACCTTCAAATTCACCATAATAAATCATGGCTGCTCCTTATACATTCTTTACTCCATTAGGCGTGGTCATAATAACTTCTACAGGCGGATTGGGTGCTGGCGTTTCTTCATCTTTGTCGCATCCTGTTCCTACAAATAATGCTAATGCTAGCATCGATATACTTACTTTTTTTATTGTATTTGAATTAATTTAGTTAGTCAGCGAGAAAGTAGTTTAAAATTCAACTCATCAAACACCCATTAATTTCTTTTACTTTGTTACTTTTGCAAAGTCAAATAAATTACCCAATAAACTTGTAACACATGCGCGAAAAGATAATTTTGATAGGATATATGGGTGCGGGCAAAAGTACCTTGGGTAAACAATTATCAGCTGAATTGGGTGTTCCTTACTTTGACTTAGATCAAGCTGTTGGTCAGTTTTTTGGTATGACCATTTCTGATTTTTTGAATAAAAAAGGCGAGCTCGCTTTTCGTGAAGCCGAAAAAATGGTTCTTGAACGACTCCTCTTAAATGCCAAATTTGTATTGGCCACAGGTGGAGGCACACCCTGTTATTATGACAATATGGACTTGATGAATAAAAATGGTTTTACCATTTATTTACAATGCCCCACCTCTGTATTGGTAGATCGCTTGCTTCCTGAAAAGAGCGCTCGTCCATTAATAAATCACATTGATGATGACAAACTCGCTGATTTTGTGGGTAATCATCTTTTGGAGCGAAACCCCTACTACCAAAAAGCCCAAGCCAAAGTAAATAGCCACAGCGAAGAGGTATTTGCAGACCTCCTCGCTTTATTGGCATAAAACATTATTTATCGACTCCCAAATATCGAAGAGCCAAGGCGTATCATATTGCTTCCTTCTTCAATAGCAATGTTGTAATCGCCACTCATACCCATGCTGAGTATGTTTAATGGCAATTTTTTGTATTTGGATTTTGCATTTTTAAATAGACCGTTCAAATAGACAAATTCACTGCGAATCAGGTCGGTTTTTTCTGTAAATGTAGCCATGCCCATTAATCCATTGAGCTTGATGTTGGGGTAGACTCCTGAATTAATTTCCTCTAAAATATCGTCCAGTTCTTGTTCGCTCAGCCCAAATTTGGTTTCCTCTTGCGCAATGTGCACTTGCAACAAAATAGAGGTAACAACTTTATTTTTAGCACTTTGCTTATTAATCTCTTCCAAAAGCTTCAAACTATCAACACTGTGAATCAGGTGGGTTTTTCCTATAATTTGTTTTACCTTATTGGTTTGCAAATGACCAATCAGGTGCCAATGAATATCTTGAGGTAATGATTGCTGTTTTTCTAAAAACTCCTGTACTCTATTCTCGCCAAAATGCAAATGACCCGCCTGATAAGCATGCATGATGTCTTGGTTCGATTTGAATTTTGATACCGCAACAAGTGTTACTTCTTTAGGAATCATTTTTTTGACTTGCAGTAGGTTTTTTGCTACTTCACTTTCTTTTTCTTGCATAAAATCATAAACAAGCAATCCGCTTCTAAGTTTAGGTTCTATATAAGTGCTCTTGGGCGGCATAGATTCACCTTGATCAGCGATCTCACGCACGGTATCAAAATCTACAGGAGCTACATTGAATGCTATATGACTCTCATTTTTTCTTACCCAATTCTGAATTTCTTGCTCCGCTACTACACCCGGACTATAGCTTAATCTAGGGTCGGTTTTTGGATTGCTTATGCCTAATATGGCATTCAATATATGGTCGTTGAGTAGCTGCACTTCAAGATTTTGGGATATAGAATCCTCACTTTGCCATGCTTCAGGAAAGCTACAAAGCCATTTTTTTTCTGAATTATAATAGATAAATTCGTTTTTTGAAAGGGCATAACTCGCATCCCATGAGAGCACCTTCGCATTACAATCCGCTTGTAGCACTTGTTCTAACAACTTTCGTTGTTCCTTACTTACCTCCCGTATTTGCCGGTAAAACGAATCTATATGCAGCAAATTTTCATCAATCAAAAAACTCATGAAAAACTCAGCACCTGCTACTTTTGCATTCTGTTCTACAAAATAATCGTACAATCTAGATGCTGAGGCACTTCTGTGGTGTCCATCGGCTATGTAAAGGGCTTTTTGCTTTTCAAATCTCTTTTTCACAAAAGTCACATCAGCGCTTTCGTCTATCACCCACAGCTCATGCAGTATCCTATCGGTAGAGGTAAATTCATACTCTGCCCTTGTTTTAAAATACTTTTGATACAGTTTGTCCAATTCCTCATCATGACTATGTGCCACCAATACGGGCTCCGCATGAAAGCCCGTTTGCAATAAATATTCTTTGAACAACTCTTCGCGTGCCGAAAGGGTATGTTCGTGTTTTTTTATTATATCATTCTGATAATCAGTAACAGATAAGCCTCCCACCAACCCATAAAAAACTTTTTGATCATAGGATTGACGGTACAAATAATACGATTCATGTGCATCTTGTTTGAAGATTCCTTCGTTCCAAAAACGCTCAAATTCATTTTTAACAGCAATGTATTTCTCTTTATTCGCTTCTTGATCTCTGTATTCTTTTGGGTTGATGATATGAAGAAAAGTATAAGGATTACCCGCTAATTTATCTTCTAAATCTTGCAAAGTATAGCTCATATAAGATCGCGACGCTACCAAATATGCCTTATCACGCGTGGGCCTTTTTGCTTTGAAGGGTATCAATTTTGCCATAACTATTTTTTAAATATTGTATTGAATAGGAGTAAAAAATCTCTTTTAAATGAATAATTTTTGTAATATTCCGAGATGATTTCATTTTGATGATCCGACGAAATTGAAGAATCTACCTCCA
>CAYZUZ010000138.1:0-4473 GCA_964481795.1 uncultured Cryomorphaceae bacterium | reverse complement strand
TCCAAATGCTACGCATTTAATTTTTTGTTTAGCCCAGTTGCGCTCAAGCCTGTGGTTTGGCTTACTGGGCTAAACAAAAAATCCCAACCTATCGGTTGGGACTTTTTGTCTGTTGGTGGAGCTGGCGGGATTCGAACCCGCGTCCAAACAAGGAAAACATATGCTTTCTACATGCTTATTTTGTTGTTGATTTTCGACTATAAACCGGAAACAAACACCCAACTTATAGCTTAATTGCTTTAGCTTCAACTGTGTACCGCAATACAACACAGCCTATTCAGTCATTACTACACCCCTGAATCAAGTGCCGACCGACAGGGCCCTTGAGGGATGACTTGCCTCCCTACCTTGTAAGGAGCTAAGCGTAATCTACATCCAGCAGATTAGGCAGCAAGTGCGAAGTTGTTTTCGCCATTTGTTGTTTTGTAACCAAGATTTACGAGCTTCGTTACCTGGCTCGGCATGCTTACCTACCTTTTCATCTTGCTGTCAAAACCAGTCAACCCCAAAGAACTTTATCTGCTTTGAAAACAGCGTTCAAAGATACGTTCATAATAGACCTAGTACAAGTTTTTGCTGTGGGCTATTCATAAAACTTTTTGTTTTCTTCAATTGGTGAATTTTGTTTTTTTACGATTTTTAAGGCGTTTTTATTTATTGATGCTATATTTTCGCCTTTTAGAAAAAAAATTATGCTTACCATCGGAATTATTCGCGAGGGAAAAACACCTCCAGATATGCGCACACCTTTAACTCCTACTTGGGCCAAAAAAGCCATGGAGTTGTATCCTGTAAAAATTGTAGCACAAACGAGTCATGTTAGAATTTTTAAAGACGCTGAGTATGAAGCTGTAGGTGTCGAAATACGTGAATCGTTGGAGGATTGTGATTGGATTGTGGGCGTAAAGGAAGTGCCTATTGCGATGCTTATTCCGAATAAAAAATTCATGTTTTTTAGCCATACCATAAAAAAACAGCCTTACAACCGAAAATTATTACAGGCGGTGGTTGATAATAAAATTTCTCTTACTGATTATGAAGTTATTACCAATGCAAAGGGTAAAAGGCTTATAGGTTTTGGTCATTGGGCAGGTGTGGTAGGTGCTTACAATGGCTTAAGAGCCTGGGGCTTGATGAGCAATAGTTTTGATTTGAAGCCCGCCCATCAATGCTATGATATGATTGAATTGAATAGCGAATTGAAAAAGGTACAATTGCCAGAAAGTTTTAAAATAGTAGTTACTGGAAAAGGACGGGTGGGCAATGGAGCTGAAGAAGTATTGTTGAATGCCGGAATCAAAAAAACGAGTCCGTATGAGTACGTGCACCGTGAGCATTTAGAGCCGGTTTTCACCCACCTCGAGGTCAATCATTATTACAAGCGCGATGATAAACGCGAATTTGATAAAAAAGCATTTTATCAAAATCCCAAGGGACATTCCTCTGATTTTTTGACTTTTGCGCTTAATTCAGACATGTACATTCCTTGTCATTTTTGGGATAATAAGGCTGCCTATATTTTTACCAGAGATATGGTTTTGCATCCTGATTTGCGCCTGAAACTGGTTGCTGATATCAGTTGTGATATTGCAGAGCCTATCGTTACCACACTGAGGCCATCTACCATAGCAAATCCGTTTTATGGCTATCATATTGATTCTGGATTGGAAGTTCCTTTTGGAACACCAGGTAGTATTGGTGTGGTGGCTGTAGATAATTTGCCTTGTGAGCTTCCTCGCGATGCTTCGGAAGGGTTTGCTGAGGAATTTGCGCGTTTTGTAATACCAGAGATGCTCCAAATAGAGAGTGATGTGATTAGGAGAGCCACACTTACGCATCCACATGGCGACTTAACACCTGAATTTGAGTACCTAAGAGATTATTTAGACGGTCATTGAACTAAGCTAAAACCCCCAAAATACGCTCACATACTTGCTTGCTAAGACTCAGGGCTTGTTCTTTCTCGAATTGGACGGTTCTACTTTCATCAAAAGGTTCTACATGAAGTACTTGGAGTTTAGTTTCAAGTACGATTTTTTTATTTTTTAAAAACAAAAGCAACTCATCGGTGGCTTGGTCTACGGCCTTTACGGTAAATAAGTTGTGGGCTTTGGCTTCGCTTAATTTATTAAGATTCTGCATATAAATTCTGCCTTCTTTATCCGGAATGGGCGATCCATGTGGGTCTACTTTAGGATATTGAAGCAATTCATCCATTTTATCAAAAAATGCTGGACTTTTTACATGCTCTATTTGCTCTGCAATTTCATGTACTTGTTCCCAACTGAAGTTCATCTTTTCTACCAAAAACATTTCGGTGAGTCTATGCTTACGAACTACCGATAGCGCGATTTTCCTGCCCTGCTCAGTGAGTTTGATGGGTTTATAACTTTCATACTCCACCCAGCCACCTGTATTGAGTTTTTTAATCATACTCGTAACCGTAGGCATTTTGATTTTTAAATGCTTTGATAGTTCATTTACACCCACTTCGCCCGATTCACCTTCGAGATAAAGGAGTGCTTTGAGATAATTTTCTTCTGTAAACGTGCTCATTACTACAAAGGTAAAAAGGAAGCTAGATTGTTTTTATTTTTTTTATTCATCACTTTATCAATCCTGCTCTTTGAAGCAAAGCATCTACTTGGGGCTCACGACCTCTAAACGTTTTATACAAATCCATA
Organism: uncultured Cryomorphaceae bacterium; assembly: GCA_964481795.1. GTDB lineage: Bacteria > Bacteroidota > Bacteroidia > Flavobacteriales > Schleiferiaceae > CAYZUZ01. The sequence goes on along the minus strand of CAYZUZ010000138.1, from coordinate 1,789 downwards.
GGATGTATAGTGCCACCTGCTTGCAACAAATTCCTGAAATCATGCGCTACTTTTAAATTAAATACACCCTCCTCTTTAAACCGTTGAAAAGCATCTGCATCCAAAACTTCTGACCACTTGTAGCTGTAATATCCGGCAGAATAGGAACCATGAAAAATATGACTAAATCCTGTGCTCATACAAGTATTTGGCACATGTGTAAGTAAATCTAATTGTTGTAAAACTCCTTGTTCAAATTGTGCAACATCTTGTATCTCTTCACTTTGAGAAAAGAAAGCCATATCTAAACTGGCAAAAGAAAGCTGCCTCAAGGTATAATACCCCTCGAAGAATTTTAGATTCTCCTTAATTTTATCCAACAAGTCATTTGGCAATAATTCTTGGGTTTCAAAATGACGGGCAAAAAGCTCTAAACATTCTTTTTCGTAGCACCAGTTTTCCAAAATTTGTGAGGGTAATTCTACAAAATCCCAATATACGTGTGTTCCACCTAAGCTAGGGTAAGTGGTGTTTGCAAGCATTCCGTGTAAGGCATGTCCAAATTCGTGAAATAAGGTTGTTACTTCATCAAAAGTAAGTAATGAGGGCTTAGTTGTAGTGGGTTTTGTAAAATTACATACAATGCTTATATGAGGTCTAAAGTCTTCTCCATTGAGTTGATATTGATCGCGATAGGAGGTCATCCAAGCTCCAGAACGCTTGCCCTTGCGCGGAAAGAAGTCGGCATAAAAAACTGCAATAAACTGACTGTTTGAATCCCAAACTTCGTAGGCCGTTACATCTTTGTGATATACAGGGATTTCGGAATTTACCTTAAATTTTAAACCAAAAAGCTTTTCAGCTAATTGGAAAATTCCTTTTTCTATTACCTGATTAAGTGAGAAGTAGGGTTTTAACATTTCATCATCAAAACCTATTTGTGTTTTTTTAAATTTCTCTAAATAGAAACTCACATCCCACTTTTCAAGTGAATCAAGACCCTCGTTTTTTGCAAAATCTTTTAATTCATTTAACTGCTTTTGCGCTACAGGAAGTGCTTTATTTTTAATCTCTTCTATAAAATCATGAACCGTACGGGCGTTTTTAGCCATCCTTTCTTCCAACACATAATCTGCGTGTGTGGTATAACCCAATAGCTGGGCCCTTTGGGTTTTTAAACTTACTAATTGCTTGATTATAGATGTGTTATCAAACTCATTTCCTTTAAAAGCTCTGCTAGCATAAGCCTTATACAATACTTCGCGCAGATTGCGAACGCTAGAATAGGTCATAAATGAAGTAAAGCTATCAGCCTTTTGGGTGAATAACCAAGCTCCTTCTCTACCCTCTTCTTTGGCTGCTTCTGCTGCGGCTTCCCTCACAAATTCTGGTAGCCCTGCCAAATCTTCTTCTTTTTCGATCCATAGTTTATATGCATTGGTTTCAGACAATAGATTTTGGCCAAATTGAAGAGATAATTTGGAAAGTTCTTGATCCATAGCCCTTAAACGAACTTTTTCTTCCTCATTCAAAGCAGCTCCATTGCGGGCAAAGGATTTGTAGGTTTTGGTTAAAAGCATCTTCTGTTCCTCTGTCAATACTCCTCTATCTGCTTGATTGTAAACGGTTTTAATCCTATTAAACAGCTCCTGATGAAGCAGAATATCATTGGAATATTCACTAAGTATGGGCGAGAGCTCTTGAGCAAGCTCTTGCAGTGTATCTGTAGTTTCAGCTGAGTTCAGGTTAAAGAATATTTCAGCTATCACATTGAGCTTTAATCCGCTGTATTCTAATGCTTCTAGGGTAT
>CAYZUZ010000137.1:0-4479 GCA_964481795.1 uncultured Cryomorphaceae bacterium | reverse complement strand
TTGTTGATAAGCATCGCGAGGAAGTAAAATACCCGCCTGTCGGTAGGCCATTTGTACCAATCCTGAGCAATCTACGCCAAAATGGGTTCGTCCGCCCCATAAATAAGGTGCATTGAGGTAAGTAAGTGCCGCTTCAATGATGCGGTATCTTTTAAAATAATCGGGGCTACTCAGCGGACCGCTAAAATTGTATTGCGTATCGCCATAGGTAAACAGTCCATCAGGATTAATTCCCCTTATCATACTACCCAAAAGGCAAGTAACCATTTCTGAATCAGCAACTTTCATTACCAAATCGACCATATCGAGGCTGTACTGTGGTGGTAATGCTTTGAGCATCAAATAGGCTTCCTCATTTATTGGTTTTATTTGTAGTGCATCTATCCAACCTTGATAATCATCGTGTAGAAGTTCAATCTTGGCCCAGTGGGTTTTTTCGTTGTAATCGAGCACCTTAAAGATTTCGCCAAAAAGTACTTGATTTACAAGCTCTGATTTGTGGCTAGGCTCTGCCCTCATGGGAATACAAGTAAGGGTACAAACTCCGAATTTCATGAAAAGATATTTGTGGAGTACATAAGCTCCTATTAATGGCTACAAAAAAACAAAACCGAGATAAAAACATCTCGGTTTGTTTGAATAACTTATTAAGAATTAAGCGTTAGGATTTTCTAACACCAAGGCAGAGGCTCCTCCCCCGCCATTGCAGATACCTGCAGCACCTAGCTTAGCTCCTTTCTGATTTAAAATATGGATAAGGGTAACCAAAATTCTGGCTCCTGAACATCCCAGTGGGTGACCCAAGGATACCGCTCCACCATGAACATTAGTTCTTTCGGCATCTATACCCAAAAGCTGGATATTGGCCAAGCCTACCACCGAAAATGCCTCATTGAGCTCAAAATAATCTACGTCTTGAATGTCAACACCTGCTTTGGCAAGTGCCTTAGGCAAAGCTTTGGCTGGCGCAGTGGTAAACCATTTGGGTTCGTGTGCGGCATCTGCATAACCTTTAATCACCGCCAAGGGCTTCAATCCCAATTCATTGGCTTTTTCACGACTCATCAACACCAAAGCAGCGGCTCCATCATTGAGGGTAGAAGCATTGGCAGCAGTTACTGTTCCTTCTTTTGAAAAAACGGGCGACAAAGCCGGAATTTTATCAAATTTTACATTGGTATACTCCTCATCGTGGTCAAAAATAATGGGATCGCCTTTGCGCTGTGGAATACTTACAGGCACTACCTCATCAGCAAAAGCTCCACTTTGCCATGCAGCAGCACTGCGCTTGTAACTTTCTATGGCAAAATTATCTTGATCCTCGCGGGTAAAATTGTGCTCGCGTGCGCACAAATCACCACAATTACCCATATGCTGACCATCGTAAGCATCGAGCAAACCATCGCGCAATAAACCATCTACCAGTTTTAAATCGCCTAACTTTTGTCCGGTACGGCCATTTCCTAAATAATGAGGTACGCTACTCATATTTTCCATACCACCAGCTACAATGATGTCGGCATCGCCTGCTTTGATGGCTTGCGCTGCTTGCATTACAGCCTTCATGCCTGATGAACAAACCTTGTTTACAGTAGTACAAGGTACGGTATTGGGCAAGCCAGCCAACAATGCGGCCTGACGCGCAGGTGCTTGACCTTCGTTGGCCTGCAATACATTACCCATCAAAACCTCCTCTACACTATTTGGATCCAAGTTGATTTTGGCCAAAGCTCCGCGAATGGCGGCAGCGCCTAAATGTGTGGCAGGCACTGTGCTCAAGCTTCCGCCAAAACTACCCATAGCTGTACGTACAGCCGAAACAATAACTACTTCTCTCATTTTATTTTTGTTTTTTGTGAATTAAAAAAAAGGGCTTTTCCCGTTGCTCCTCTCGTGTGCGAAGTTAAGGGCTAAAAATAAAAAGGCAGGGCTCAGCGCCACTGCCTTTTATAATTTTTGATTAGATATTAATGACCTAATGCAGCCAAGTATCGCTCTGCATCTAAAGCCCCCATACAACCTGAACCGGCTGCTGTAACTGCTTGGCGATACACTCTATCTTGAGCATCGCCCGTGGCAAATACACCGGGTCTATTGGTTTTGCTTGTGCCCGGTATGGTTTTTAAATAGCCCACCTCATCCATCTCAAGCTGTCCTTTAAATATATCCGTATTGGGTTTGTGGCCTATTGCCAAAAAGAAACCTTGGGCAGGAATATCATAAATTTCATTGGTTTCACGATTTTGCACCTTAATGGCTTCCACTGTTTTTTCGCCTAGTACCTCCAAAGTATCGTGATTGTAAAGCACAGTGATATTCTCAGCGCGATTTACACGGTCTTGCATAATTTTAGAAGCACGCATTTTATCTCCTCTTACCAGCATGGTTACTTTAGGACAAAGCTTAGAGAGGTACAAAGCCTCTTCACAAGCAGAATCGCCACCACCTACTAGTACAGTTTCCTGCCCCTTGAAGAAGAAACCATCGCATACCGCACAAGCAGATACACCATGACCCATAAGGCGTTTTTCACTTTCTAAACCCAAATATTTTGCTGAGGCACCTGTGGCAATAATAATCGTGTGCGCATGGATTATTTTGCTTTCATCTACTACAACTTCATGCCAATCGCCCTCCTTAACACCTAATTTTGTGGAAGTTACCATTCCAAAGCGGATATCTGTACCAAAGCGTTCAGCTTGTTTTTTAAATTCTTCCATCATTTCAGGGCCCATAATACCTTCGGGGTAGCCCGGAAAATTTTCTACATCGGTGGTAGTGGTTAGTTGACCGCCCATTTCCAGACCTGTATATAACACAGGTTTCATATCTGCTCTAGCGGCATAAATGGCTGCTGTGTAACCTGAAGGTCCGGAGCCTATGATCAGGCAATCAATCTTTTCTATTTCTTGACTCATTTTATATGTATTAAAATCTTTTATTGAAGACGCAAAATTAAGCCGTAACTGACTACCTGTAAGGTGATATTTGATACATGAGGTAGGTACAATGAGTTAATCCTATCTTATAAAAACAAGACGAATACATAGACCTTGGCTACTTATCCAAAAATTCTTGTAAAATGCTTTTAAAAGAATCAAATTCTGAGGGTACATGAGTAAAACCTAGCGATAGAGCAGCCCGCTTGGATTGCTCTTCGAGTTGAATAGCTCCTTGCTTTACGCAGATAGAAAGCTTGAACTTTTCGATATTTTTAGCTAAATAAATTTGCTCCGTTTGGCCGGGAGTGGGTATAAATAAACCTTTGACCTCATTGCCCGCCAAATTCATGAGGGTAGAATAGCCCGGACGGGCAATAAAAATTTTACTTTCTCCTATAAGTTTTGCAATTTTTTCGCCATTGGCATACGAAAATACTTTTGTGAATTTGGTTTTCATCACTGGAGGTTTTTTCTTTTTGGCTAGGCCACGAATGAGCACACAAGGCTTACCCGTGGCTTCGAGTTTGGGCAATAGTTCTTGCTCCAAAAGAGTTCGCTGAGGCTCTGGGCCCGATAAAACTGCCAAATATTCGTACCTTTTTCTTTTGATGTTTTTTATTTTGAAGGCATTGAGATAACCTAGGTACTTTACTTTGCTTATAGGCCATGCCTTTTTTCCCAAATTACCTGCAAGTTCGTCGTTGGCCTTGGGTGCAGGAACCCATTTTTCGTGAAAGCGCCAGAAAAAAAAGCGATGCGCCAAGCCAATGAAAGCGGGTCGCATGCGTACTTGGTGGGTGATATATGCTGAACGCACCTGAGCATTATAAGAAAAAGGCCTATTATCAGAAACCAAATGAGTGATCATATACTTGCGTATGTAATGCTTCACCTTCCATTGCTCAGCTATCATTTTTGGAAAAAGTGAAATGGCTTTCAATATCAAATAAGGAAAAAGCCAAAATCCGGAGGGATAGCGAACCTCAATAGATGGCAGAGGCAAATGCTGTAAATACGGGAATTCGTTTTTTAATAACCGAGCTGAAACTCCATCGCTTGCAATGATGACTTCTGCACCCATTCTTCTCAACTCTTTGATGATGGGTATGCAGCGCGTAGCGTGACCTAGGCCCCAGTTCAAAACACAAAATAGGACCCTTTTGCTTGCCATTATTTACCAAAAAAGCTGTTTACAAATGCCTGTTTATCAAAAATTTGCAAATCGTTGATGGCCTCTCCTACCCCAATGTATTTCACAGGTATTTGAAGCTGATCGCTTACGCCTATCACTACACCGCCTTTGGCTGTGCCATCGAGCTTGGTTACGGCCAATGCTGTAACTTCTGTAGCTGCGCTAAAATGTTTAGCTTGTTCAAAAGCATTTTGACCTGTGCTGCCATCAATGACCAATAAAACTTCATGAGGCGCATGTGGTATGAGCTTTTGCATTACTTTTTTAATTTTCGAAAGCTCATTCATTAAGTTTACCTTATTGTGCAATCTACCAGCAGTATCAATGATAACTACATCGGCATTG
>CAYZUZ010000136.1:0-4509 GCA_964481795.1 uncultured Cryomorphaceae bacterium | reverse complement strand
TGGATTTTTCCATTACTGTTGATCATGGCGGTTTGGATCTTCATTATGCGCAGAATGAGCCAAGGAGGCGAAGGACCTGGTTCACAGATTTTTAATATTGGCAAATCGAGAGCACAAGTTTTTGACAAGAATACCAATGTGAAGATTACATTTAAGGATGTAGCAGGAATGACAGGTGCCAAAGAAGAAATACAAGAAATTGTAAGCTTTTTGAAAAGCCCCGAAAAATACACGAATCTTGGTGGCAAAATACCTCGTGGTGCTTTGTTGGCAGGCCCTCCAGGAACAGGTAAAACCCTGCTAGCCAAAGCAGTAGCTGGCGAAGCAAAGGTTCCTTTCTTTAGCCTTTCAGGTTCTGATTTTGTTGAAATGTTTGTAGGTGTTGGTGCATCAAGAGTACGCGACTTATTTAAACAAGCCAAAGAAAAATCACCGGCCATCATCTTTATTGATGAAATAGACGCTATAGGCAGGGCTCGTGGCAAAGCCTCATTTTCGGGTGGCAATGATGAACGAGAAAATACATTGAATCAATTGCTCACCGAAATGGACGGATTTGGAACCAACGAAACCGTGATTATCATAGCGGCCACCAACCGCCCCGATGTACTAGATAGAGCACTTACCCGTGCCGGAAGATTTGATAGAACCATTTACATTGACCTACCAGACCTCAATGAAAGAGAAGGTATATTCAATGTGCATTTGAAAAAAATAAAACTTAAAGAAGGACTGGATGTCAATTTTCTATCCAAACAAACTCCAGGTTTTTCTGGCGCTGATATAGCTAACGTGTGCAACGAAGCTGCCCTTGTAGCTGCACGAAAAGATAAAGAATCTGTTGAATTACAAGACTTTTTAGATGCTATAGATAGAATAGTGGGAGGCTTGGAAAAAAAGAGCAAAATCATTTCGCCTCACGAGAAAAAAGTAATTGCCTACCATGAAGCAGGACATGCCACTGTGAGTTGGATGCTCGAACATGCTTCGCCTTTGGTAAAAGTAACTATAGTACCCAGAGGTCGCTCGTTAGGCGCAGCTTGGTACTTGCCTGAGGAGCGACAAATCACCACGGCAGAACAAATTCAAGACGAAATAGCAGCAGCTTTAGGAGGCAGAGCCGCTGAACAGTTGATCTTTAACAAGGTATCAACCGGAGCTTTGAGCGACTTAGAGAAAGTAACCAAACAAGCACAAGCTATGGTTACAGTTTACGGATTAAACGATAAAATAGGAAACGTAACCTATTACGATTCAAACGGACAATCTGAGTACAACTTCAATAAACCTTACAGTGAGAATACCGCTCAAATTATTGATCAGGAGATTAAAAAAATAATAGAAATACAGTACGAAAGAACCCTAAACTTATTAACAGAGAACAAGGAAAAACTCGTAAAATTGGCCGACTTACTCCTTGAAAAAGAAGTTATTTTTAAGCAAGATTTGGAAGATATTTTTGGCAAGAGACAATGGGAATCGCCTTTGGAAAGTATGACCGCGCAAGCGGAGGAATCAGCAGAGGTCATCAAAAACTCTAAAGTATCTGACAATGAATTGACTACAGAAAATAACAAAGAGTAACGATTAATCATATGGGGGTAAGTGAAAAGCCCGGTTTTTTCTCTAAAGTTATGCACATCTTAGCAGGTAAACCTGCTCAAGAGGAGGATATTAAACCCCTAAAAAGTCAGTTTTTGCCCGAGGAAGAAGCCGACCCCCTTGAGGTGCGATTTGCAAAAAACTTCACCAATTCGGGAGGTAAATTTCTTTATTGTGAAGATGAAGGACAGGTTATAGCAACTATAAAAGACATCATTGCCGAAGAGCAAATAAATAGCTTGTATTGCAATGACAGTTATTTGAGCCAATGCTTTGATAAAATTTCATTTGAAAACTTCACAAACATTCCTGGTAATGCCATGGCTTATGCTATTAATTGTGAATATTTAGTAGGTTTCAACGGTTCCGTTATGATTTCATCTAACCAAACTAAAAGCCTAAAATTAGAGGAGTTACCCCCTATTTTTATTGTAATTGCAAGACTGGAACAGCTGGTAGAAAAACTTAATGATGCGCTTACAGGTATTCGAGATAAATATAAAGGAAATATCCCAACGGGCATAACTACATTAAAGGGACCCAGAGCGGAAGGCATTACACAAGATTCTAAAAACCAGGCTACACATAAGAATATTTATTTGATAGTTGTCTGATGAAAGAGCTTACCTCACGAAGTTTGAGTGGAGCAGTATATGTAGGTCTAATCGTCCTATTTACCCAATACTTACCTCTTTCTCCTTTATTAGTTTTATTTACTGTGTTAGGCATTCCTGAACTTTTCAGGCTATTTGATTTACCAAATGAAAGAAGTTTTAAAAGGCTTTTTTTTGTAGGAGCTATAGCGAGTCTTATGCCGCTTACCTTGCTTGAGATTTACCTTTTTGATTCTGATTTGTTTTCATTTGCAAGGCCCGTAATTCAAAAAATACAAACTGAAAAAGTTTTTGCATTTATTCCATTTGCACTTATAATTAACTTGATATACCTACTAGGGCGAAAAAATAATCAAAGAGGATGGGCACTACCTTTTATATATTTGGTATTGCCATCCATATTAGCCATTGATTTTCAAATGTATAAAATACAAGACTTAAAAATAAACCCTGTTTTAGTATTGTTTATTTTGCTTTGGAGTTCAGATACTTTTGCCTACATCACAGGCAGATTATTCGGAAAAAACAAAATTGCCCCTAAAATTTCACCAGGAAAAACCTGGGAAGGCGCTATTGGTGGCACCCTTATTACACTTATAGCGGCTTACTTATTACATCAGAATTATTTGTTTGATTTTATTAGTATAATACCCTTTCTCATAGGGGTTATAGTCATTGTAATTGCAGGAATAGTCGGAGATTTAATTGAATCAAAACTCAAAAGAAAAAAAGGCATAAAAGACTCAGGAAATTTAATGCCCGGACATGGAGGTATTTTAGATAGACTTGATAGTTTTTTATTGACCATGCCAATTGCGTACATTTACTTTGGACTTATACCTTAAAACCATAAACATGATAAAAATACATAGAGAAGGAAAACAAATACTTGCAGTAAGCTTTACGCTTATTGCCGTAATAAATATAATAGCCATTCAATTCATAAAAATTCAATGGATACAAGGCGTAATACTATTAATATCAGCGGTATTCTATTTGCTTATTGTTCAATTTTTTCGCAATCCGAAAAGGAATATTCCTTACAACGAAAAACACCTTATTGCACCAGCCGACGGCAAAGTGGTGATTATTGAAGAAACGGAAGAGCCAGAATATTTTAAGGGTAAAAGGTTGCAGATTTCGATATTTATGTCGCCCTTGAATGTGCACGTAAATAGATATCCCATGAGTGGAAAAATTGAATATGCCAAACACCATCAAGGAAAGTATCTGGTTGCATGGCACCCCAAATCAAGTACACTTAATGAAAGAACTAGTGTAGTTATCGACAATCCTACTTGGGGTAAAGTATTGTACCGACAAATTGCCGGGGCGGTAGCTCGCAGAATAGTTATGTATGCCAAAGAAGGTACTGTAGTGCGCCAAGGAGATGAGTCAGGCTTTATTAAATTTGGCTCTCGACTTGATTTATTTTTGCCCCTTGATGCCAAAGTGCATGTAAAAATTGGCGACAAACCCATAGGTGGCGAAACTGTGATTGCAAGTATGAATTGATTCAATCACAGCAACTCTCCTGCGTTGGACGATTTTTTTATAAATAAAAACAAACCGAGCCAACCCAGCAGCCAACCTACAGCTAGTGAGGTGATAATACCTGGATTATTAAGCTCATAAGCTCCCAATATGCAAGCCCTCATAAGCTCTAAAATGGCTACAATCGGATTGAGATAGTAAAACATTTCTATGTCCCAATTTTTCACAAAGCCTGCTGTGTATAGTACTGGGCTTGCTAGCATTAAAATTTGAAGTACTAGTCCTAGAGTTTGTAAAATATCGCGATAACGTATACTTACTGCTGCAAGCAATAGGCCCAAACCTGTACTAACCCATATAAGCTGTAGGATAACGAGTGGAATGAGTAGTAATGAAGCATTTAAAGGGGTTTTTGCCCAAATCAAAACCAAAAATGTGATCATTAAGCCCGCCACTAAATCAATCAAATTGAGTAATGTTTTGGATAGTGGTAAAGCCAACCGAGGAAACCAAACTTTTCGTATTAAATTCTGATTTTGTTGCAGGGAATGAGCTACCTGATTTACAGTATTACTAAAGTAAAGCCATAGTGGTAAAGCACTCATTATTAATACCGTATAATTATAGTCGGATTGTAAATTTAACCTCTTGAAAATAACCAAAACAGGTATGGCCAAAGTAAGAGGTTGCAAAAAAGCCCAGAGCGTGCCCAAGTAAGTTTGCGCATATCTCACCTTAAAATCGCGTTTAAAAAAACTCAAAATCAAAAATTTGTGTTCTATTATTTCAAATAGAGAAG
>CAYZUZ010000135.1:0-4541 GCA_964481795.1 uncultured Cryomorphaceae bacterium | reverse complement strand
ATGCTCAGGTTAAACCCATAAAACCCAATCGTGAAGCTGGTCCATTGGCATTGCCTCCACTTGGCAAAGCAGATACAGCTAAGATAAGCAATCCCGCAGGTTTGTTTGCGGATTCAGCAGGCATAGCTATGGATACCTCCCAAAATAAATCCATCCAAACCAAAGCTCCTAAATCTTCAGGCAGTTTGGAAAGTCAGGTTGATTACAAGGCCAAAGATTCTGTCATTATTTCAGTAAAAAGCAATGTGGCTTATCTCTACAATCTTGGCGAAGTTTATTATCAAGATATCAGCATCAAATCGGGTTATATTCAAATCAATTGGAAAACCAACGAAGTCATTGCTCATGGAATAACGGATAGCACGGGTAAAGTAGTTCAAAAGCCTATTTTTTCAGAAGCAGGAAAAGACTATCAAACCGATACCATTCGCTACAATTTCGATTCAAAGAAAGCAAAAATTAAGAAAATAATTACCCAAGAAGGCGAGGGCTTTTTACATGGTGAAGATGTAAAAAAGATTGATGATCAGGTGTTTTATATCAAAAATGCCGCCTTTACTACTTGTAGTCATGAGCATCCACATTTCAGAATTATTACAAGCCGCACCAAGGTGATTACAGGCAAGCAGTTGGTGGCCGGACCTTCCTACCTTGAAATTTTAGATATTCCTACTCCGTTGGTGGTTCCTTTTGGTTTTTTTCCTACCGTAGATAAAAAGAAATCAGGTATCCTTATTCCTGCTTACGAAACCAATGCAGCTCGCGGCTATGGTTTGCGAGGGCTTGGATTTTATTGGGCTGCCAGTCCGTATTTTGATTATACAGTTCGCACCGATTTTTACACCCAAGGGGGTTTTGCTATTTACAACAATCTCAATTATTCGCGCAAGTACAAGTATAGAGGAAATCTTGACCTTAATTTTAACCGAATTATTATTGGAAAACTCAGTTTTGAAAAATATGGACAATATCAAAACAGTAGAGATTTAGGTATTAGTTGGCGACATACACAAGATCCCAAGGCCAATCCTAATCTCAATTTCTCAGCCTCGGTAAATATTGTATCCAACAAATTTTTTCAAACCTCTACTACAGATGCCAACCTTGTATTGACCAATACCCTGAATTCATCCATCAGTTTGAATAAATTATTTCCCAATAAACCTTTCTCTTTGAGTATTGCCGCCACGCACAATCAAAACACCCAAACCGGTGTGATGAATGTGAGCTTGCCCACAGCTGTATTTAATGTGCAGCGATTGCAGCCTTTTCGCAAAAAAGTGTTTACAGGTAAATCAAGTTGGTACGAAGAGATAGGTATCAATTACTCAGCAAATTTCAGAAATGAAGCAAGTTTTGTGTTAGATTCACTCAATGGTTCAGCTGATATTTTGCAAGAGCTTTTTTTGCGCTCAAATAATGGCATGTCGCACACATTGCCCATAGCGGCTAATTACAGGGTTTTTAAGCATTTCACCTTCACCCCTTCGGTAAATTATCGCTCCAATTGGTATTTCCGTCGTTACGATTATAATTGGAATTCGGAGCTCAATACCCTAGAAACAGATACCATTCAAGGTTTTTATATGCTCAATGATGTTTCGGCACGTGCCGATGTATCTACCAAATTATACGGGATGTTTCGCTATAAATATGGCCCTGTCAAAGCCATGCGTCATGTACTTACGCCACGTATTGGGGTTAGCTATACGCCCGATTTTTCATCGCCCAACTGGGCTGCATTTGGGGGCAATGTGTATCAAAGTGTACAGGTGGATAGCACAGGAGCAAAAGAGCAAAAGAATAGATTTGAGCGCATAGCGCTGTATGGAGTGCCAGGCAATAATACCCAAGGAAATGTCAATTTTGGTATTGATAATCAGGTGGAAATGAAAATTAAAAGCAAAAAAGATACCTCTGGATTGCGAAAATTACCCTTGCTTGAAGGCTTGGGAATCAATGGTAGTTATAACATGGCAGCAGAGCGTTTTCAGTGGAGTTTCATCAATTTTAATGCACGAACTACTCTATTTAACGGTTTGATCAATATCAATTATGTTACGAGTTTTGACCCTTATGCAGCCGATTCTGCCGGACGAAGAATAGAAGAGTTTAACTACAAGGTAAATGGAAGATTACTTCGTCCTTTGAGCACCACACTCAATTTGGGAACAAGAATCAATTCTGCCATGCTTGCTTTTTTATTTGGCAATAAGGAAAATAAAGAAGTTCCTGAAACTGTTGAAAATGAAGGCGATATTCAGAACGAACAAGCAAGTAGTGGCATTACAGATGGCGACATCAATTATTTTCTGATGAAAAATAGAGTGGATTTTAGTTCTACTTGGGATTTGAATATTGATTATTTCCTCCGTTTTGATCCCGCCACGGAAATAAATCCAGCGCGAACTACACAAACACTCAATTTCAATGGCAATATAACACTTACTGAAAACTGGCGCATAGGATTTAATTCTGGATATGATATCAAAGAAGGACAATTTACCTACACTACCCTTGATTTTTCACGAAATTTACATTGTTGGGATTTGACTTTCAGGTGGGTTCCTTTTGGTTTTCAAAAATCCTATTTTTTCTCCATTGGCGTAAGAGCTCCTATGCTTCGAGATTTAAAATTGGATAGAAGACGAGGTATAGGCGAATTTGGAAGGGTATTATAAATGAATGCATTACAAGTTAAGAAACTGCTCGACCAAAAGTATTTGGAATATGCACAAGCTTCATTTTTGGAGCACGACCCTGTACAAATTCCTCATCGATATACTCAATTACAAGATGTTGAAATCAGTGGGTTGTGGGCGGCTACTCTGGCCTGGGGTCAACGCAAAACCATCATCAACAACGCCTTGAAGGTTTTACAATTGATGGATGATGCCCCTTATGATTTTACATTGAATCATTCACAAAATGATTTAAAACCTTTTGAAAAATTTGTACACAGAACCTTTAATGGAGAAGATTCTTTGTATTTTATAAAGGTTTTAAAGACCTATTATTCAAGCAATAATACACTTGAAACGGCTTTTTTGCCTGAGCAAGGCGAGCAATATTTACACAATGCCATAGTGCGCTTTCGCGATAAGCTATTTAGCTATCACGCTCCAGGGCGCACTGCTAAACACATCAGCAATCCGGCACAAGGTGCAGCGGCCAAGCGACTGCATATGTATTTGAGATGGATGGTACGCAAAGATCACTCAGGCATTGACTTTGGCCTTTGGAAACGCATTTCTCCAGCTTTACTCTCTTGTCCCCTCGATGTTCATACCGGTAATATTGCTCGACAATTGGGGTTGATGCAGCGCAAGCAAAATGACCTAAGAGCTTTAAACGAACTCGATACATCGCTCCGAAGTTTCGATCCTCAAGACCCTGTAAAGTATGATTATGCACTTTTTGGCTTGGGTGTAAGTAAAGCATGGGAACACCTCTAAAATAAAGAAAAATACACTTGTTAATTCGCCATATCACTTTACTTTTGGCGACTTAAAAAAAAATTGATAATTACCTAATGAGCTATACTTACACAACTGTAAAAGAACTACTTGCCACTACAAATAATGACGTATTAGTGAATGTAAAAGGATGGGTACGCACATTTCGCAGCAATAGATTCATTGCTTTGAACGATGGTTCTACCCAAAATAATATTCAATGTGTAGTTGACTTTGAACAGTTTGAAGATGTTGAATTAAAAAAAATAACTACAGGTAGCTGCGTATCCGTAATGGGTAAATTGGTGGCCTCACAAGGCAAAGGTCAAGCGGTGGAAATACTCACCGATACATTTGAAATTTTGGGTGAGGCCGATGCTGAAAAATATCCCTTGCAACCCAAAAAGCACAGTTTGGAGTTTTTGCGCGAAATAGCACATTTGCGCGCACGCACTTCAACATTCAGTGCCGTTTTTCGCGTTCGCCATGCTTTGTCATTTGCTATTCACCAATATTTCAACGACAAAGGCTTTTTCTATATCAATACTCCAATCATTACCTCTTCAGATGCTGAAGGTGCTGGCGAAATGTTTGGAGTAAGCACATTGGATAAGAAAAACTTACCCAAGAATGAAGATGGGAGCATCAATTATAAAGAAGACTTTTTTGAGCGCGAGGCCAACCTTACCGTTTCCGGTCAGTTAGAAGCTGAATTGCTCGCAATGGGATTGGGCAAAGTGTACACCTTCGGGCCTACCTTTAGAGCTGAAAACTCCAATACTACCCGTCATCTTGCTGAGTTTTGGATGATTGAACCTGAGGTGGCCTTCAATGATTTAACGGCTAATATGAATTTAGCTGAAGATTTTTTGAAATATGTAATTCGTTATGCATTAGATCATTGTAAGGATGATTTAGCCGTTTTGCAACAGCGACAGATAGAAGAAGATAAGAGTAAGCCTGCCGACCAACGCCCTTCAATGACCTTGATAGAAAAATTAGAATTTGTATGCAGTCATGAGTTTAAAAGGGTATCGTACACTGAGGCTATTGACATACTCAAAAATTCAACCCCAAATAAAAAGA
>CAYZUZ010000134.1:0-4545 GCA_964481795.1 uncultured Cryomorphaceae bacterium | reverse complement strand
TAATATTGCAGCCAAAGTTAAGGCAATAGATGAAGCAAAAAAGAATCATAGTAAGTGTAAGCAACGACCTAAGTAGCGACCAAAGAGTACACAAAACCTGTATGGAATTGCAAGCGAAAGGTCATTCTATTTTATTGATAGGCAGATTGTTGCCCAATAGTTTGCCCCTCGAAAGGAGCTATGATACCCACAGAATGAAATTGATCTTTAAAAAGAAAATTTTCTTTTACATCGAGCTTCAAATTCGTTTATTCGTTTTTTTGCTTTTCGTTAAGGCCGATGTTTTTTGGAGTAATGATTTAGATACCTTAATTCCAAATTATTATGTTTCAAAGCTTAGACGCAAAAAACTCATTTATGATTCCCACGAATATTTTTGTGGTGCACCGGAAATTTTGAGTCGACCCAAGGTTTATAAAATTTGGAAAACTATAGAAAACCACTTATTTCCTAAACTAACCCATGCACTTACTGTAAATGATTCTATTGCAAAACTTTATAGAGATGAGTATGGCATACCTATGTATGTAATGCGCAATATATCACCAAGACCAGAAGGTGTATTGATGCTTAGTCGCCAAGAACTCAACCTGCCCAATGACAAAATTATCTTCATAAACCAAGGTCGCGGAATCAACTTAGATAGGGGTGGCATTGAAATGATAGAGGCCCTACTCCCCTACCCCCAATGTCTGCTTTTGATAGTAGGTAATGGAAATGCCATGGATGCTATACGATTAAAAATTAAGGAATTACAAATGCAAGATCGGGTTATACTTCGCGATGCTGTGCCTTACAAAAACTTACTCAGTTATACCCTAGCTGCTGATTTTGGTGTGAGCCTCGATAATCCTTCCAGTCCTAATTATTACTACAGCCTACCCAATAAACTTTTTGATTACATACATTGTGATTTGCCGGTATTGGCCTCGCCTGTGGTAGAGGTGGCAGGTATCGTAAACCATTGGAAAATAGGTGAAGTAGCTGAATCATATAGCATTGCAAATATTCAAAATGCCCTTGAAAAGCTTTTGGCTCATGGCAAAGAACATTATCAGCCCAATCTAAAAAAAGCCGCTGCTCACTTTACTTGGGAAAGTGAAAAACAGCGGCTTAATGATTTTTTCAAAATCAATGAGCTATGAGCTCTATTGATTTTGCTATACAATGAAAACTAGGGGCTTACAAAATTCAAGCTGATATTGAAATAAGGTGCTAAGCCTAAATTATTACGCATGGCAAATGTTTGTGTGCCAAAAAAGCCTCTGAAAAACTCTTTGTTATCGGCCAAAATATCAGCGTCAAAAGAGTAATCGTAGCGGATACCCAACTGAGCGCCTACCCAAAAGAAACCTGTAAGTTGTCGTTGATAATCTAAACGAAAACGCAATTCGCCTCTGCGCACTTCAAAGCTGTTATTGGCATCAGATAGCTGTGAAATATGGTAGCTTTGGCCTTCCAACTCATATCCCATAAGCAATAGGCTCCTTGAATTGGGCGTATAACGCATGTGTGCACGAGCCGGAAACAAAACTTCAGAGCCCCATTTGCGGCTTATGCTCGTCCAATTGTACATCAATACAGGTATGTAATTCATGTTGCCTACGCGATATGTTCTAGATAAACCTACAGCCCACTGCTTGCGGTCGTTGGGTCTTTTACCCCAAAGTACCGCAGCCGAATACCTCAAAAATTGAAGACTTTGGAAAGTAGAAAGTGAATAATCGCCACTTAAATCCAATTGACCCTGTATCAATATGAATTGCTTTTCATCCAGAGGTATAAAAAAAGTATTGATCCAGTTGGTGTTTCTCAAGGGTTGATTGCTCAAAGCTCGCGCCAAGCTGCTATCTTCCGGAAGACCGCCTTTAATATCACTTACATTATAATTAGACTGCCAAAAATTGGCCGACATTTGCCATAAAAACCTATTGGTAGAAATGATGGGAGTCATCAATCCTATGCGCAAACCATGGGTAGCCCCTATACTTTCCTCCTCAGGTTGTGTAGGATTTTCATCTACCTCATACGTTCCAAAACCAGAGGATTTAAAACTGTGAGGCGCAATATAATCATATCCTATAGAAACAAAGCGTTGTGGACTTAAGCCAAAGATTTTTGGGTTGGCGTACAATTTGGCTTTTTCGCCTGCATATTCTACATTGTCAAAATCATACTCTTCCTCCTCTTCCTCTACTTGTGCCTGTAAATGAAAAGCAGCCCCTAAGGCTGCTATCATAGCTAAAAAACGTAGCTTTTTCATGGATTTAATTTTTCTTTTTTACCTGCAAGCGCGTCCATACATCTGTTCTGCCTAAAGCTTTTACCCCAATAAAACCACGGATATCGATGGTATTATCATCTTTAAGTTTGATGATACAGCTGTAAGTAGAACCATTTTCTGGGTCATAAATAGTACCCTCGGCCCATTCGCCATTGCCCTTGTATTCAAAATCTTTAAGCAATCGGTATCCTTTTAAAGGAACTTTTCTCATGGATTCGTCTGGATTGTTCTTATCCACTTTAGGTTCGTTGGTAGCGGGGTCGTTGGGCTCTCTAAGCCATACTATTTTACCAAAATACTTGTCGCCTATTTTATCAATTTTTACGCGGGCTTTGCCATGACTAGGCTCCCATACACCTACCAATTTATCGCCTTCACTTTCTTGGGCTTGTAGGTTTAAACTCATCAATGCCCATACGGCTACACTTAGTAATTTTAAAAGGGTCTTTCTCATTGTTTTTTAATTTTAATTATTTAACGGTCATTTCTAAGTCAACTTCTATGCTAAACTCTATATCATCGTAAGTTTCCTCCTCGAGATAATCGAAATCAAGCACAAAAGTTATTTTTTCTTGATTGAAAAATTTTTCTAGTTTTTCCTGTTTCTCCGCTACTTGCAAGTTCGTAAACGCCTCGTTGGGCTCGGCCTGACTCGCATGAGCCACCTTAGCCATATCTACGCCACTTGCGGCCAATTGAAGGGTAAAATCTTGAGCTATTGCATCTAAATCGCTGCCTTTTGCCTTGATTCTCACTGCTTTTATTTGAGCTGAGGTAATTGCTTCAGGAGCTTTTTCCAAATAGCTTTCCAAATTTACATCCCAATCAAAAGTAGCTGTATTAGGCCCTTCAAAAAGTGGGCCTGTGGCTACTACATCGATACTAAGATTTTGAATTTCAACTTTTTCTCCAGAGGGGGCGCAAGAGGCCAACCAAACCAAAGAAAGAAGTGCCATGACACTGTACTTCATTTTTTTCATTTTTTACAATTAAATTTTAGTCCAAATAAACGGCAAAATTATTTTCTGACAAATCTACGGTTACATGTTCTTGTAATGAGGTGCTAAGTGAGAGTCCCACCACATCGCAATGAATAGGATACCTTTTGTGGCTCCTATCTACCAAAACTGCAATGGAAAGTTTTTTTACCGATACGGTCAAAAAAGGACGAAGCGCATACAGCAATGTTTTTCCCGAGTTGAGTACATCATCTACAAGTACTACTGCTTTTCCTTCATAATCAGATACTTCTAAATTAATTTGCGTGGGTTTCATTGAGGGTGATTCCTTATCAATAGCCACTTCGCCATAGGTGATTTTTAAAGGACTGATGGCTTCCAACTCCGATTTGAGTAGCTCTGTCAACAAGGTTCCTTTGGTTTGTATACCACAAAGCACCAATTCATCATACTGACTGTGATTTTCGTACAATTGCCAAGCCATCCTTTTGATGATTTGAACTGTTTTATCATGGATCAAAATTATTGTTTTCAATATTTTACTGTTTAATATTAAAAAATTATCATTCCTAAATTTTCCAAAATTCTACTCAAGTCTTTAATACTCAATAGCGGGTAATAGAGTGGTTCTCACCTCGCCAAAGCCTAAAAATAAACCGTCTTTTTCACAATATCCAGTCATAGCTATTTGATCATAATCTTGGATGAAAACGCGGGTTTGTCCATTGGCTAATTTGATAGGCTTGGTGCCTTTCCAGGCGAGCTCAAGCATGGATCCATAACTATTTTCTGTAGGACCGCTTATCGTACCCGAGGCCAACATATCGCCTGCATTGATATTACAGCCATTTACTGTGTGATGCGCCAATTGCTGACTCATATTCCAATACAAATATTTAAAATTGGAACGGCTAATTACCTCATCTTCAGAATCTTGTGGATTTAATTTAACTTCCAACTGTAGGTCAAAAGTTTTAGGACCTGGGGATTGTAAATAAGGTTTTTGGTCTTGAACAGGTTCAGGTCCATAGCACCTGAAAGGTTCCAATGCATCGAGGGTAACGATCCAAGGTGAAATAGAAGAGGCAAAATTTTTGCCCAAAAATGGCCCCAAAGGCTGATACTCCCATTTTTGAATATCGCGAGCCGACCAATCATTGAAAACTACCTGTCCAAAAATATAATCCTCTGCTTCTGATGCCTTTATCGGATGCCCAAGGTCTTTGCCTTGGCGGGTGATAAAGGCAACTTCTAGCTCAAAGTCCATTTGCCTACTGGCAGAAAAAACAACTTCATTTTCGG
>CAYZUZ010000133.1:0-4574 GCA_964481795.1 uncultured Cryomorphaceae bacterium | reverse complement strand
AGGCTTTTATACGGAACTCAGGAAGTCCTTATAAAATGCAAAGAGAACGGCACAAGTGGGACATGCCCATGAGGCTAATAGTACCAATGTTTGTAAGGATGACGGATGCCGTTGTAGTAGTGATGAAGTGTTTGTAATGAACATGGAGTGAAAGACGGCAGACATACAGTTTCAATTATTTAAACAACTTAGGAAATTAAGGATGAGCGTACCGATAGCTATCGGGATTGAAGCAAAATCAAAACCAATTCCGATAACCAAAGACATGGTGAGGGAAGCCTATCATAAAGTCAAGGCAAACAAAGGCAGTGCAGGCGTAGATGCAGTTTCATTGAGATATTTTGATGAAAACTTATCCAAGAACTTGTATAAAATTTGGAACCGCATGGCAAGCGGTAGTTACTTTCCTATGCCCGTGAAAGAGGTTGTCATACCTAAGAGTAATGGAGGAGAACGTAAACTAGGCATTCCAAGCATCAGCGACAGAATAGCCCAAGAACTTGTGAAAACCTATCTCGAACCACGATTTGAAGCAGAGTTTCTACCACAATCGTATGGATACAGACCCAACAAGAGTGCACACCAAGCATTAGAAAACGTACGAAACAATGTGCGCCAATATGCTTGGGTTATCGACATGGACATCAAAAGTTTCTTTGACGAAGTAAGTCATGAACTGCTGATGAAAGCCATAGACAAACATGTGCCGGAGAAGTGGGTAAAGCTGTACATCAGGCGATGGTTAGAAACGCCTGTACAAACCAAAGATGGACTGGTTCAAAAGCAAGGACAAGGCACGCCACAAGGCGGAGTTATCAGTCCCTTGTTAGCCAATTTGTCCTTGCATTATGTGCTAGACAAATGGTTAGAAAAGACCTTTCCTACAATAAAATTTGTACGATATGCCGATGATGTGGTGGTACATTGCATCAGCGAACAACAAAGTCATTATGTTTTAGAAGGCATTAAGCGAAGATTAACAGCATGCAAATTGCGATTGAGCGAAGAGAAAACAAAAATTACTTTTTGCCAAGATTATAGGCGTGAAAAGACTATCCAAAGAAATTTGATTTTTTTGGACATACTTTCAAACCGATGAGTAAGAAAAGTAACAGGAACAGCTGAGTTTTCTTGGGTTTTGATTGCCAAATGAGCATGAAATCACGCAGTCGCATCATCATAATTTGGAAAGAAATGGACTTTCATCGAGAAAGCACATGGACGATCCAAGACCTTGCCAATCTACTCAATACAAAATCTAGAGGGTTGATGAATTATTTTGGCAAAATGGAAACGAGGATGTTAGAAAAATTATTCCGACATTTGGACTATCGCATTGCAAAATGGGTAAAGAATAAGTTTAAGAAATTACGAAGCTACCAAAAAGCATTCGATTGGCTACGCGACATCAAGTCGAGCTACCCCAATATGTTCGTACATGGGTCAATCAGTAAAATCTAAGATTGTATGTCAAGAGCCGTGTGAGTCGAGAGGTTCACGCACGGTTCTGTGAGAGACTTTTGCTGAAATGCAATTGCCTACTTGACCCCGAAACCATTCGCACAACATTTTTGCTTTAAACCAAACTTGTTTGATAAATAGATGATGCGTGTAGCAAGTGACATAAATAAAACCTGTCCTTTTAGGGTAGATGGGGAGACGCAATTAGATCATGTTGTTGCAATTACTGCAAAAACGCTCCAATCCAAAAACAAATTCCCGAAAACACAATTGATAAATCAGAATTAATCACTTAGTTTTGCGCTGTGGCAAAAAATACCTTTGATACCTTCACCAAACAACGTGCGCGCAACAGCTATGTGAGCGTGGTGCTTAGTATTTTCACGGTTTTATTCTTACTGGGCTTGTTTTTTTACCTGGTGGTAAACGCACGGGTTATTGCTACTAATTTTCAAGAAAACTTTACCATTAATGTGCTCATCAAGCCCGATGCTCAGGAGGCTGAAATTCGAGAGTTTCAGAAACAAATCAATATTGACCCCAGGGTTAAAAGCGTAGAGTACATTACCAAAGAGGAAGCTGCTGAGCAGCTCAAAGAAGAATTAGACGAGGATTTTTTAACTTTTTTGGGGTATAATCCTCTTACCGACGTGGTTTCGCTTAAGTTACATGCCAATTATGTACTGCCAGACCAAATTGCCCTCCTTGAAAAACAAATCAATACCCACCCCATCGTTCAAAAAATATTGATTGATCAAGATTTGGTCAAGCTTATGAACGACAACCTAGAACGCATAGCCCTATTTCTATTGGTGGCGGCCTTGGTGCTTGTGTTGGTTTCTATTAGCGTCATCAATAGTTCTATCAGACTTTCTATTTATGCCAGTCGTTTTTTGATACGCACCATGCAATTGGTAGGTGCTACACAATCCTTTATCCGCAAGCCTTTTATACTGCGCAGTGTACTGCAAGGACTGCTAGGGGGCGGTATTGCTGCATTTATTATGGGAGGCCTATATCAGTACCTTACCCAGCAATATCCTGAGATGGGATTGCTCAGCGGTTGGGAAATAAGTCTATTGATAGGCGCATTGATCATGGTGGTGGGTGTACTTATTTCGTGGATATGTACGTTCTTTGCCGTGAGGAAGTACCTCAAAATCAAAACCGACGACCTTTATTTTTAAACCATATGGAAAAGAAACCTTTTGTATTTCAGCGCATTAACTTTTTAATTTTCTTTGTAGGATTGGCATTAATGGCCGTGGGCTACTTACTTATGGTAGGTGGTGGTAGCGACGACCCCAATGTATTTAACGAAGAAATCTTCTCTACACGAAGAATTCGCGTAGCTCCTTTGCTCATCATACTCGGTTTTATTGTAGAGGTAATAGCCATCATGTACCAACCTAAAAAAGAAGCCTAAGTCATGGGTTACTTAGAATCATTGATACTCGGTGTGGTACAAGGCCTTACCGAGTTTTTACCCGTGAGCAGCAGCGGTCATCTAGAGCTTTTTAAAGCATTGTTGGGTGGCGATACCTTGCCAGAAGAAAGTATGATGTTTACCGTAGTAGTGCACTTTGCCACAGCCTTATCTACTGTAGTGGTATTTCGCAAGGATATAGGAAAAATTTTAGGGGGTTTGTTTCAATTTAAAAACAATGAAGAAACGCGATTTTCGCTTAAAATCATTATAAGTATGGTACCCGCTGCCTTGGTAGGTGTATTGCTCGAAAAGCAATTGGAAGCCTTGTTTGATGGACAAATATCTCTCGTAGGTTTGATGTTGATCGTTACTGGGTTGTTGCTCTTTTTGGCCGATAAAGCCAGCAAAACAGAAAAAAGTGTAAGTTATAAAAGCGCCATTATCATTGGCATTTCTCAGGCCATTGCTATTTTACCTGGCATCTCTCGATCTGGCGCCACCATCTCTACCTCAGTGCTTTTGGGTATAGATAGAGAGCGTGCAGCCCGCTTTTCATTTTTGATGGTGGTACCCCTTATTTTTGGTAAAATCATTTTGGATTTACGCAAAATTGGCGAGGTTTCCTCAACAGGCGATGCCCAGTTTACAACCCTATTAATTGGCTTTTTAGCAGCTTTTTTCACAGGTCTTTTTGCTTGTAATCTCATGATTTCGTTGGTGAAAAGAGCCCAATTAAAGTACTTTTCGTTTTACTGCTTTGTGGTAGGAGGCATCGCTGCTTTTGCAGGGTTTTATTATTACTAATTACAACTAATTGATATTGTCGCATTCATTTACACCAAATAAAGAAGCTTATTTGGAAGGTCAGGTTTTGCTTATTGATAAGCCCGAAGGACCCTCGGCTTTTGGCGTGGTCAAAAGAGCTAAGTATCTCATTGAGCGTAAATACAAAATCAAAAAGCTGAAGGTAGGCCATGCTGGCACTTTGGACCCACTCGCTACAGGCCTTATGGTATTGTGTACAGGCAAAGCAACCAAAACCATAAATGAGTTGATGGGCGACGACAAAGTATACAGCGGCAGCATCAAATTGGGCATTACCACACCGAGTTGGGATAGAGAAACTGAGGAAGAAAATCCACAAAACATATCCCATCTCACGCTAGAGGATATAAAAAATGCCGCTGAAAAATTCTCAGGAGAAATAGAACAAATACCCCCATTATTTTCCGCCCTGCACAAAGATGGCAAGCGACTCTATGAAATGGCCCGCGAAGGATCTGACTACATACCGGAGGCTCGGAAAGTACAGATATTCTCTTTTGAAATCACCGATTATCAGGCGCCCCTAGCGTTTTTTAAAGTGCATGTAAGCAAAGGAACCTATATCCGCAGTTTGGCCAAAGATATGGGCGATGCCTTAGGAGTAGGAGCTTATTTGAATACTCTATGCAGAGAAAAATCAGGTGTTTTTGATATAGCAGATGCGTTGAGGTACGAGGAGTTGGAGCAAGAGCTATGATTCTTTAATTTGTTAAAATTTTAGCTTCAATCACGAAATAATTTATAATTCCTCTCAATATTTATTCCCAATCTAATATTGAATTGATGAAAACGTATCATCGGTGGACCAGGGTCATCAGATGCACCACCTGAAAGGTACATAGTTTGAAAAACCTCTAAT